>PUKU01000005.1 GCA_003550625.1 Candidatus Aenigmatarchaeota archaeon | reverse complement strand
ATACGGATTTTGAATGGTATGCTGACGAAGGAACTATAACAGACGACGGGACCTTCGAGGAGACAGAAGCAGGAAGTTATTATGTCACTGCCGAATACGAAGGAGTGGCATCAGACCCAACGACCGTAACCGTGGAAAAGTGTTCACTTACCATTAGCATAGAAGGCGAGGGCAGTGAGACTAAGCTCGGAGAAGGAGAACATGATTTTGATTACGGAGAAGAGATTGATCTCGAGGCCGAGCCGGAGCCGGAAGAGTGGTGGGAGTTCAGCGGCTGGAAAGGAGATGTACCGGAAGGAGAGGAAGAAAACAAAGAGATAACAATCACCATGGACGATAACAAAGATGTGGTTGCTCACTTTAAACCAAAGTATCAAATATATGGACGATTTTGACTGGAACATCTGGGAAACAACTACAGGTTACCCACGATTGGACTTATAGAATCTTACTGTAGCCAAAACCCAATATCTCTGGATGAAATCATAAAAATATGCAATATAGTTGATGCGGGGGGCCGGATTCGAACCGACGAAGGTACTAAACCACCAGATTTCTCATCGGAAATTATCGAAGAAATTTTCCTCAAAACTCAAGTTGAACTTGAGTCTGGCCCCTTTAGCCCAATGTTTGGCCACTTGGGTACCCCCGCAAAAAATAAATACGAAGGGAGGTTACTCCAACCTCTTGAGATTTTCCCTTATGTTCCTGAGCTCGCTCTGTAGATCACTGACCGTCTTAGAAACACCGGACTTTACTTCGGTTGCCATCTCTTCGGCACCATCGGGTCTTATGAACTTCTCGTCCATGGAAACCAACGTATCTGTAAGTTCAGCAAGTCCATTCCTTAGCTGGTCCATGCCCTTTCTCTTTATGTGGTCAACTTCGTTCATAAGTTCAAACAACCTTGTCAGGTCGTCCAAGGAGCCTCTTATCATCTCCAGGTCCTGGATGACATCCCTGTACTTGTCTATCTTAACAAACAGAGGTGCGGAATCATCCTCAGGACCCTCATGTGGTACATCCTTAACGGCTTCCTGTATATCTTCGGCTACATCTTCCTCCACAGGTCCACGTGTTTCTGCGGGCTCATGTCGAGTTTCTCTTCTAGGTTGCTGCTTTATTCTTATCGAAGGTTCTTCGAACTCAACATCGGATCTCGGCTCTGGTCCCTGCAACGGCTTCTCAGCCGGCGGCTCGGGTGGTTTGGGAGGCTCAGGTAAACCGGTGGCCGAATCACGGCCCTCTACCTGTTTCTTAAGCTCCTCAATCTCTCTTCTCTTTTCGTCGTCACTTTTCCAAAATGCCATAATAAACCCAGGTAAACATAACCTTTTTCTATTTAAATATTTTCACTCGACGTCATCCGAAAATCGAGCCAAAGCCTTCGGCTGCTTCCTTCTCTGCCTCTTCTAGTGCTCTGATAACCTCGTCCTTTTCGTCACCCTCCAGCTCGTCTCCGAACTCCTGGATCTTTTCCTTGGCCTGCTCACAGACTTCCTTCTCTCCTTCAAGCATCAGTACGATGCCCTCCTGATCAAGTCCAAGTGAACTGGAGTTCCTCTGGTTAATGGAAATCCTTGATATAGGATCCTCATCGAGTATACCCTGGAGTTTTGATTTATCCGATTCGTCCACTCTAAATGCTATCTTCATTTCAAACACCTACAATTAAAAGCAGTGCATCGCTTAAAAGTCTTTTGTATTTTCCGTCTGTGGTGCCTAAACCAAATGCCAAAATGCAGAAAATGGAGCTTTATGGCCGTTCTGAGATTCAACATATAAATATTTTTAGTATTTTATTAACACTGTGTGAACTACCATGGCTAAACAAGATCTTATCCAAAAGAGATCGAATAAATACCGGGTAACAAATCCTGGACCATGCAACGAGGCCGGGCACGAATATGATCTGATGTATTCCCACCTGAAAGGTCGCGGTAATAAAGGAACCCCTAGTGGTGGTCTTTACAAAGATATCTACGAAGGTGAAGAAATTTTCGACTTCATGTACAGGATCCGGTGCAAAAAATGTTCAGATGATAAAGATATTCCAGGATTCGTCGTACCAGAAAGCTTCTACCCTGATAAAAATCCTGGCGATGTGGTTCAGTACGTAGAAGATAGTATCGATATCAGTAACCCCGGTAAATGCGAAGACTTCGGCCATGAGTACAAATGGCTTGCTGATATCAATAGAGCGAAGGATGACAGCTCGGATCTAGAAAAGAAGGAGCTTCTGTACTGCAAGAAATGTGGTGAAAAGGAAAGAGTGTCCAAAGGAACAGAAGACAGGGATACAGCATTACGGAAGGAAGCAAAGAGGGCGAAAACCGCGAATCCGTACCACAAAGGGCTGGACGAAGAGTTGAACAAAGAAGGATTTCTGGACAAGATAAAGAAGCTACTGGGTTAAACCAAAGACGAAGAATAAAAGCGATCCATTTCTTAGTCAGCGGTCTCCGGAGAAATTTTTACAATGCACAATAAACACCCTGCTCTAATACTTTTCTAAAGCTAAATGCAGTACGAGGCGTCTTGTGGAGATTAACTATCAAAAAACTCTGCGATACGGCTGTATATCTTCCTTAGGCCTGAATTGCTCCTTGTTTCTATGTATATAGGAGAGTTCTTCGGATCTTCGTTGTAGGAACTTGGCCAGCTATCGATACTGTCCTCGTACTCTTTTTTACTATCTTCAATTGACCCGTTGGGGATGTTCTCACCGTATATGTATTATTCACGCTGCTTTAAAAGTTTTTTGAATAAAATATGGTTGTACAAAAGACATAAAAGTACTCGAGAGTCCAGGGACATCCTGAAAAACACCAGACTCCCGTTTTAACCTTGATTCACAATAGAGAGTTCAAAAAGGACATATTTAGTTCGTAAACGTGTTAAGTGTTCTCCATAGTTCATGATCGAAAGTATATGCCTGTATTCAGAACCGTAGCTTCAGTACTGTTTCTGATTCACAGAAATTATCAAGTAACCAGAAAGACAAAAATGGAGCCTCGGGTGGGATTTTCCGAACCTACTCTTTTTTCGCGATCGAAGTGAGTAAAAAGGTTCTTTTGAACCCACGACCTGCTGCTTTCCTGTGGGACCAGCAAAGAACTGGCCAAACAGTACGAGGCAGCCGCTCCGGCCGAACTGAGCTACCGAGGCACAAGGTTTAATTTCTCATGTGAGGTTTAAATATTCTCCCCACTGACAGAGATGAATTTTTATCCGTACGTGAGAAAGAATCTACCATGTCCGTGGAGACGGCAGTCTACGAAAAACTTTCCTGTGGGAGCACAATATGCGGCGTATGTCCCAGGAAATGTGTCATAAAGGAAGGTGAAAGAGGGTTCTGCGGAGTCAGGGAAAACCAGGATGGAAAGCTTATGTCCCTGGTATATGGAAAGGCCGTGTCATCGAACATAGATCCCATAGAAAAGAAACCCCTGTTCCATTTCGCTCCCGGCAGCAGAGCACTCTCCGTTGCAACCGTGGGCTGCAACCTCAGGTGTGATTTCTGCCAGAACTTCCGTATATCACAGGATTGGACGGAGATAAGTGGAAGGGACCTCTCTCCCGATGACCTGGTCGAGAAGGCAAATAAACGTGGATGTAGCGGGATAGCCTACACGTACACGGAGCCCACAATCTTCCTGGAGTACGCCAGGGATACCATGAAAAGGGCATCCCCGGAACTTTACAACATCTTTGTCTCCAATGGGTATATGACCAAGGAAGCACTTGACGAGGTTTCGGACTTTCTCGATGGAATAAACGTCGACCTCAAGGGCGGAGAAGAGTTCTACAGAAAACACTGCGGAGTTCCGGATATGGAACCAATATACACGATACTCGGGGAGCTATCCGACCGGGACATACATACAGAGGTCACGAACCTGATAATACCAGGTGTGAACGATACAGACGATGAGATAAGGAAAAGGGTGAGGTGGATAAAGGAAAACATGGGTAGCGATACCCCGGTCCACTTCTCGCGGTTCCACCCGGATTTCAAGATGCTGGACAGTAAACCCACTCCCGTTGAAACGCTGGAGAGGGCTATGGATATAGGAAAGGAAGAAGGCTTAAACTACGTATACTGTGGTAACGTGCCCGGACACAGATCGGAATCAACGTACTGCCCGAACTGCAACAGCCTTCTTGTAAAGAGGGTTGGTTTCAGAGTGGAGGAGTTCAACCTGAAAAGAGGTATGAAGTGCCATGAGTGCGACGAGGACATAAATATAAGAGGAGAGAAGTTCATTCCAGAAAAACTATTTAAAGATTGAGAAGGAAACAAGGTCCGGTAAAATGGAAAGAGAGGAAGCACTTGACAAGGTCGAAGACGGATGGATAAGAGCCCGTGCCTTCATAGAGGTAATGGCGATAAAGGAAGATGTTGCAAAGAGGGCACTCGAAAAACACATAGATAAGATAGAAAAGCAGGACGGCATAGAAGTCTACTCCAAGGAGTTCGACGAACCAGAGGAGGTAGAAAGTCCACCCACAAGGAAGGCCAGAAAGGCTTACTCTCAGATAGCCGAGATAGAGTTCGTTGTTCCATCTGTCAGGAACCTCATAAAGTTCTCCATGCTTTTCGGACCTTCGTCTGTAGAGGTCATAGAACCGGACTCGAAGGTTATCAAGGTCGACGAACTACAGGACATGGCGAACGGAGTTGCTGCACTGATACATCAGTACGCATCACAGGGAGCAGGTGGGATAGTGACATCTGAATGAAACGTTTCGTCGCGGACCGAACAGATCGTTAAACTATTTATTTATTGACAACAAAGACCAGGACAGTATGAAAAGATTACTTTTGGGGTTTCTGGTAGCGTTTGTACTTATTCTACCCGGTGCATCCGCAGCCAGCATAAATCTTTACCGGAGGGAGGCAGACATAAGCCTGCTTACAGCAGAGATAGAAGACACTATACATTTCAACGAGGCACCGGATGTACTTGAAAAGGCTCTTTTCTTCTCCGTGGAGGAGTTTTCATCAAGGTCAACCCTCGACGAACATGATTGTAAGATAGAGGACAGGGACTACGGTTCCCTTGTAACATGTAACCTATCAGAAGGGGGAAGTGGTAGACTATCGCTGGAGTTCAAGACCAACGACCTTGTAAACAACATAGGAGACCACTACTATTTTAGCGACGATATGACGACTCCACACGACACCGAAACGTTGGTATATATAGCAAGACTCGAGGAAGGGCTCGTACTGATATCCGAGGAAATGGAGACTCCCTTCAGTAGGTTCACGCCGGGATACGGTGAGGAAAGATCCGATGGCAGAAGGATCTACGTATTCTGGTCCGATGATGATGTATCAGGTGGAGATGGCATAAACCCACGGGTCTCATTCGAAAGGACGGAGGAGCCCGTTGAAAGCATACCCGAAACCTACGTGGTTATTCTTGGAGTTGCACTAATAATGCTCCTTCTGGCTGTAGCAATAAAGATGGGCAACGGTGAAGACAACGGTATGCCCGATGCACTCAAGGAGGACGAGATAAAGGTAATTAAGATAGTGGAGAACGGCGGTGGGGAGATAAAACAGAAAAGGATCGTGGACTCAGTTGACTTCTCCAAGGCAAAGGTATCGAGGCTTATCAGGGACCTCAAGGAAAGGGGACTCCTGGAAACAAAGAAGGTAGGTAGAACAAACAGGGTCAAGCTCAAGAAAGGGGAATGATTTCCTGACCATCCGTCTCGTTGTACTCGCTTTCTTCAGTCTCGTTGTATCCGTTTTCTATCTCTTCCTCCAGTATCTCACCGAGCTCTTCCATACCGACGAACCCTCTATATACCTCGCCGTTTATCTTCATTGTCGGATAGACCGCCTCGCCTTCGTCATCCAGGACGTATGCATCTATAAGTAGATCCACGGGATCCATGTCCAGTGTAACATCCAATGGAAATACGAGTATATCATCAACGTACTTCTGTCTGTAGTGTGTAAGTATCGTTCCCTGGTCATCGCACATGGGACATACGTCATCGTAGGCATAGAAGTAAACTATCCTTGTCTTGTTTACACCGCACTCCTTTTCCGCCTCCCTCATAAGTAACCAGTAGTCGAGAAGTAGGTTTGTGTACTCCCTCTTAAGCATTCTGAATCCATCGCCCTCGAACCTTTCAGTATCCTCATGATCCTCTATCTTTCTCTCCAGTTCACCGAGGTTTTTAACCGCCCAGCTGATGGATGCATCCAAAACTCTACAGTCGTTTCCCAACATATCACTTGCTATTGCTCTGCTTATCTCCTGAGAACGTCTATCTATCTCCAACCTCTGGAGGTCCGATGACATGTCCTCGACCTTGGCATCCTGAAGCACACCCCCGAAGTAGAACATACCACTCATTATGACAACTGTAAGGGCTGCTGCTATCACGACTGTTCCCAGTGCAAGGTTCTTATCTACCATTTTCTATCACTCCTCACCATATCCAAAAATGCGGCTACCCAGAACATAGCAAATAAATAGGGATAGATAATAAAAAAGGATAGGTAGTTAATCTTCTTCTCTGTGATGTTGACCGGTTCGCTTGCGGTATAAAGGCTCAGAAAGACCGTTCCCACTCCCATCGAAAAGAAAAAAACCAGGAATATATGGAAAAACTCTATTTGCTGGAGAGAAAACGAAAGATCCAATGGAAAGTAGCCCAGCAAGAGGTAGGTGTTTACCCAGCCTTGAGCTATACCGGCAAGGTTGTAAGCTGTATGCAACAGAAAGAACATGAGCATGGCTATCCATACCGCGTTGAGGGGCATGAGGAAAACTCCCAGTGTTCCGCCGGACGGTCTTCCTATCATGCTTTTGTACTTTACGCAGTTCTGAACGTAGCCTCTGTACCACCTTGTCCTCTGGTTGAATAGATCTCGGAAATTCGAGGGTGGATCGGTCATTACCTCTGCGTTTGTACTGTTCTCTATCTTGTGCTTCTTGCTCATCATCCTGAAGCCCATCTCCATGTCCTCTGTGAGGGTACTGTCGTCCCATCCACCTGTCTCCTTCAAAAACTTGGTCTTGTAAACGCTACCCGGACCGGGCATCACGTACTGAACGTTGAAGAGTGCGAAGACCTTCCTCAGGAATATCTGGTATATGTACTCGGCCCACTGTATCTTTTCCGCAAGGGTGTCGTCCCTGCAAACCTTAAGGGCCGGCGTCACGCCGTAAACCTCCTCGTCATCCAAGTATCCCATGACGCTCTTGAGGTAGTGCTTCGTTGGATAGGAGTCTGCGTCCATGGATGCCACGAACTCCGTGTCCACCGATTCAAGGGCAACGTTCATAGAGTCTGCCTTGCCTGTGTTCTCCTTGTCTATTATCTGTATATCGTCCTCGAACTTCTTCAGTTCATCGAGTGTACCGTCCTCCGAGCCGTCGTTTATGGCTATTATACTGAAACTGTTCTCGGGGTAGTCGAGTTCAAGGAGCCTCTCTATGGTCTTTCCCACTATCCCCTCCTCGTTGTAGGCGGGTACGAGGAACGTAACGTCCTTGTAGTCCTTCACCTCCGGGTCCTTGGATATCTTGTCGAGGTTCATGTAGTAGACCATGAGCCAGAGAACAGTTGAGAATATCATAACGGCGAAAAAGGTCAGGTAGAGGTTCGTGGTGAAGCCCATATACATCCCCTTTAGTTTTACACTAAAGTATATTAAAATAGGGGAAACAGTAGTTGTCTATGGCCGAAGATGATTCCCAGGGACTTCTGGACAGGACTGCAGATGCTCTGGAGGAACTGCTGCCGAACTACAGGTACATACTGTATGTAGGCGTGGGAGTTCTGGTTGCTTCCTACATCGGAGTTTATCTGGTTGACGTGGTCAATGTATTCGGCCTGAGATCGCTTTTCGAGAGCTTCACGGTACCTGCACTCTGGGACTACATGTTCACCGAGGCAGGACCCATAGAGATGATACAGTGGCTGTTCCTTCTGTTGCTTGTAACAACAAGCGGCTACCTTGCCAAGAGGCTCGGGGAAGAAGGAAGGGATAAGGAAAGCATGTTCTGGACCCTTTTCTTTGTTGGGTCCGTTCTGATGTTCCTCGAGGACTGGGGCAACATAAGACACATACTTTTCAGACAGACCTTCTCACTAAGCTGGACCATGGTCAACACCATGGAGACAGTATACTTCGGTCTTATAGCACTTTTTCCTACAGTTGCAGTTGTCAGGTACGGTAAGCACGTGCTTACAAAGAGAACCGTGGTCAAGCTCATGGTCCTGGGATTCGTATTTTACGGATCCGCAGCATTCCTTTCGGGACCGCTCGAGGTAACCGAGTACGACTGGATGATCGGCGATGGGATGTACAACGCGATGACACGTGCAGGCGGAGAGGAACTCGCGTTGCTCTACGAGGAGGCAGACGAGAGGATACTGGAAATGGAGGAGGAACGGGGCATTACTATGATGGACGTGAGGACGAGGATGGTCGACTACCTTCTCGAGGAGAGCCTGGAGCTACTTGGTGCGACGATGTTGCTCGCATCGGCCCTGGCATACAAGGGTTATGAATCGCTCTAAATCAAAAAGCTCTCAGATCGCTTTATTTTGCTAATAAAAGTTCAAATGGGCTCCTGAAACAGTCCCAAGTTCTATTAAACGGTCTAAGACCTATGTGGACACCGTTCACCCAAGCAAAAGGGGTGCGTTGAAACCGTTTCAAGTCACCTTTTTATAAGGGTTAAGGGTTATTATGTGGTGAAGAAAGAAAAAAAGGTCCATCATGGACCAAGTTCGATCCCACCAAAACCATTCGGGATCGGATAAACACAAAAAATTAGAAAACTTAGGTGATAGTAAGATGAAAATTAAGAGACTAGCAGCATCTGCACTGGGTACTTTAATGGCTGGAGCAACTCTGGCTTTCCCCGCAGCAGCTGCAACTCTAGAAGAACTCCCTGAGCCCTTCATCGAAGAAGGAGAAGCGGAGTTCAGCATGGTTGTTGGAGACGACGCCATGACAGACGACGTCGTGGGAGCGATAGATATCGCAATCACGATGGGTGGTCTTTCGACCATCGAAGAACCGATCGAAGTTGAAGAGAGAGTAGATGTAGACGGAGACTACGACGAAGTAACAATCAGAGACGAAATAGACCTCGATGTAAGCTACAAGTACTCCGTTTTCGCAGACTACCTAGAGTACGACGAGACAGATGGTCTCTTCGTAACTGAAACAGCCTGGATAGACACTACAGATTCAGGACTTGGATCAACAGTCACGACGGACGAGTTCTATGAGATGGATCTCGAAGAAAGATTCGAGGCAGAAGCAGGAGAAATAGTCTACGAAGCAGACTACGGAGCAGGAGTAGAAGAAGAACAGTCCATCTACCTGCTAGGAGAAGAGTACGAAGTTGTCGACCTAACGTCCAGCACAATCGAACTCGGTAGCAAGATCGAGCACAGGAGACTCGCCGTAGGAGACACAGTTTCCCACAACGGTTGGGAAGTAGAGATCGATGAAATCAACGAAGACGCAGACGCGATCTGGGTCAACATCCTCTACGACGGAGAAGTAATAGACGACGCAGTACTGGAGAAAGGAGACGAAGAAGCAAAGACCTTTGGCGACGACGACGAGTTCAGAGTAAGAGCTCCTGTGATTTTCTCAAGCACAAGAATCAACATCGAGACGACTTTAGCTGAGATCGAACAGGACAACGGAGACGAGTTCTGGCTCGACGACAGGTTCGAGTTCAACTACAAAGTAGATGGAACAGGAGATGAGGATGCAATCGAGTGGATTCAGCTCGAAAACCTTCACGACATCGTTACGGTAGAAGACGACGACGACGAAGAGCTTGATGACGATGAAGTCCACTCCCTAAGACCTGGAGACGTCTTCGAAGGACCTGACGGTTACTTCGAGGTAGAGAACCTAGGACTTGAGGACCACAGGGACGAAGAAGTAGCATTCTACGAGGATGTGGAACTTGAGTTCGTAGACGCACACAGGTTCGATCAGAACTTCGAAGTAGAAGAAATCACAAACACGACCAGACTCAATGGAGATATGGACGACGAAGGTTACATCATCGTAGAGTCAGGAGAAGTTGGCGGTGCTGGTGTACCTGTCTACGTGGATGTCGAGGACAGAGACGGTGAAGGCAACATCACAGATGTGACCTT
>PUKU01000086.1 GCA_003550625.1 Candidatus Aenigmatarchaeota archaeon | reverse complement strand
TTCCTTATCTCCTCAATTTCCTCCTCCAACTTAACTATCCTTTCCTCGCCTTCATCACTACCCTCCTCATCAATAAGTTTCCTTATCTCCTCAATTTCCTCCTCAAACTCATCACTTGCTTCCTCACTCCGACTGGCTTTCTTTATAAGGTCTTTGAAATTCATATCATTTCCCGAGTCTTTTTAGAAGATCTAAAATCATCTCCTGTCTTTGCTTTATCTTCTCGTTTTCATGGATTAGTTTCTCAGCGAGTTTCCTTGAATCTACATACTCCGATAAAACCTCCCCGTATTTGGTCAAAGCCTGGTTGATGTCTTCGTCATTCGCTGTGCTTATTAACTCTTCAATAAGATCGCTTACTTCGTATATCTTGTCCTCAAGGTCTGAATCAACCTCACTTATTTTGCCCCTTAGCTTGTTTTCGACCTCCTCCATATCCTTTTCAGAAACCATGTTCTCCATCTTTACATCCATCTTATCAACGGTCCTCATTATCTCTGTCATAGTTTCCTTGTTGACATCTATCTTGTCTTTGTATCTTGCAAAATCACTTAACTTTTCCGAAACCTCAGAAAACATGTTTTCTATCTTTGACGCCTTCCTCTCAATGTAGTTTTTATTTTCTTCTACTGCATTTAACTTGTCTTCTATGTTATCCGATAGGTTTACTATGTTCTCGATATCCTTTATTGCACTTAGTTTTTTGTCAACCTCTCTTACCCTTTTCTTTATCTCCTTGAACTGTTCCTGGAACTCCTCCATGCTTGCTCTGTTTCGCGTTATCTCCTCTTCCTTTTTCTCCAGTTCTTTCCTAAACCTCTCAGGACGTATATCTCCAAATGCTTCCTTTATCTTTCCAAACTCCTTCTCCAAATTGTCAAAGGTATCCTCACGGCTGACTAGGCTTGATCTAAGCTCTCCTATTTGACTGGAGAGATCACTTATCTGTGTCTGAACACCTTCTCTTTGTTCCTGTAGCACCTCAACCCTTGCCTCCAGCTTGTCGAGCCTCATAGTTAACTTTTCGATGCCACTTGCTTCATCCGGTATACTTTCATCAGTCTCCGATGAATCCAGTTGTTCCAACTCACCGCCTTCTCTTTCTTCGATGTCGTCGAACTCACCCTTTGTTATTACGTTTTTATCCTCGCCTACGTCTTCTTCTGAGAGTTCTCCCATCTTTTTATCATCTTCTGCCATGATTTCACCCTACTTTATTTTTTCCTCCAGGGAATCTATATAGATTTCAGCCATCCTGAAGTTACCTGATTTTAGCTTGTCTTTGGCCATTCTTAAGGATGTTCTGACGTCGAATACATCCTTACCCTCTTCTTCCATTGAGTCGATTTTCTTCTCTATCTCGGCAAGTTTCTCCGAATACTCCTCATATTTCTCGAGCTTATCTTCCTCCAGCTTGTGTGGGTCATGCCATGTTGGTCTGAACCGTATGAACCATGGCTTGCCGTCGGTGTACTGGGCGTTCTGTATCATTGCTACGCCTATTCCCTGTCTTGCTATCCTCTTCGCATATTTCTCGCCGTACTTGTCCTTTGCCTTAACTATATCCTGGGTTGCCTTCGTATTAAACTGTACATCAGTGAGCACATTACCTTCTATAGCCTCCTTGAAATCGGAGAGAACCTGTGAACACATTATTATACCTATTCCCCACTTTCTGAACTCACGACATGCTCTTTCAAGGGCCTCGTAACCACCCTTTCCTCCGTATTTTTCGAGAAGTCTGTGAACTTCGTCGAATACCACGACTAGCTCAAGCTCCTCGCTTTCCTCCCAGTTTATCTCGAACATCGAGTCTATTATGTTTCTTACAGCCCGGTCAAACTCTTCTGTTGTCAGATCGTGTAGTGTGAATACAGTTATTTCACCTTCGTTCATAAGTTCTTTGAAGTCTATGTCCCTTTCAGGATCGTCCATCTTATGTATCATACCAGGATAACTTTTTCTCCTGTTTTTGTCCATTCCAAGCTTGTCGTAGTATGCTATAAGGTCATTGTCTTCACAAGGGTTTACGAACCCTGTCCACTGTGCAGTTGGATCGAACACGACCACAGGAACATCCTTTTCAAGAGCCTCCTCGGCAAAGACGGAAGCACCGACAGACTTCCCTGCTCCCGTTGCACCTGCTACAAGTACATGTGTTCTCAGATCCTCAGGGTCATAGTAAGCCCTTCTTCCTTTACCTGCCAGCTTTCCTATCCAGAATGATCTCTCGGTTTTCTGGGGTATCGATGAGTAGTCAACAGGGAAGAGGTATCTCTGTTTCTCCTCTCTTTCTTCCTTCCAGTCCTTGAACTTGCCCCTAGCCTGAAAGCCTGCGATTACCATTACAAGTAGTGCTATCGGAACTCCTAGAAAGAGCATAAGCTGCCCTGCTGTGGTGGCCCAAAAAGGCTGTGTTACCTGGAACATTATCATATCCCTTACTGCCCTGCCATTGAATTCAGCCCAGATCTCAAGCCTGTAGTTTCCTGGTTGTGTGTCCTCTGGTACTGGTATTTCCTTAAATCCACTGTATACATCGTCGAAAACTATGTTTTCTCTGTACTCCAGGATTGTTTTGTTTTCCTCGAGTCCGTAGGCTACGTAGGTCAGGTTTACGTCAAAATTATCATTCGTGTTCTGTCCTTTTAATTCTATCCTCGATGTGAGGTTCTCGCCTGCCTCTACTCGGCTTTCTATGAGATCTATATCTATAGTTAGTTTTTCTTCTGCATCCTCAAGAACCTCCATCTCGAAGGGTAAACTCCTTTCCCTTCCGTCTGATTCAAGTAACAGGACGTTCGAGTATGATCCGGGTTCTACTCCGTGGTCCAGGTTCAAGGTCACCCCAACTGTTCTTGAGCTACCACCATCCAGTTCCACCGTTTCCATCTCCATCTCGAAGTATTCCTCCAGACCTCCTGTTATATCCATGTCCACCTCTATGTTTTCACCCAGTTCGTTGGTAACCATAACCCAGTAGTTGCTTGATTCTCCCACGAACATACGATCGTCCTCGAGGTTCGTTTCGTAGTCGAATGGGAAGGGTTCCGTTGGATCTTCTGGATCTCCTGTATCTGCTCCGTTGCCGGGTCTTGGTGGATCGTCCGGTCTTTCGTATCCATCACAGTGTATCAGGTCTCCTTCGTAAATGCATGCCTCTGCGAGTATGTACCCACTTCCTTCTTCTACTTCAAACGCCAGCTTTTCCTTGTTTCTATCCGGTTCTGTATCTATCCAGTCCTGTGATTCGAGGCTTCTGTTGCACAATCGTTCTTCGAAGTTCCAGTCATCACATTTCAAGACACGTAGGTTCCTGGTTCTGTATATATCTCCTAGTGGTTTTTTCGAGTAGTCGAGTGTAACGGTCTTGGATTCCTTTGTTATGTTTTCCTCATCCACTACAAATCCGAGTAGAGGTTGTCTGAATTCGCTAGGTAGGTCACGGAGTGCACTGTAACTGTCGTCTGGTAGGTAGTCAAACCGGAACGGGTCCTCTGGAACATTATGGTTTCCTTCAATGAACGATCTATTTGTATCGAACCTGTTGAACATAACCTCATGTCCGAATACATCTACCTTTAGGTCGTACTTTCTCCTATGTATCTCGTCTTCAAACTCACCCGATCCAGACCACTCGTGTATTTTTATGTCGTGTCTATCAGGCCTGTACCATGTGAAGTTTGCATCTACCGTTTCATCGGTTGGATCGGTCAGATTTAAGTAAAAATCCATGGGTTCGTATACACTGAACCATCCCAGTGTACTGCTCTTGTTACCGCCGTGTGAGTTTTTATACACAGTTCCATTCCCTGGGTACTCTATATTTCCTGTATCGTTTGCGTAGACTGTTATATCATAGTCGCCTACAGCAAAGGATCCGTTTTCGTATACGAAGGTATACGTATCGCCTTCGATACTATCTGGTTGAAGTCCTTCGATCTCCACTCCGTCAGTTCCATTGTAGTCTATATCAACCCAGGCACTGTCAACTTCCGTGTTGTCGGTTATGTCCACATTCATGGTAACTTTATTGATCTCTGGATTATGTTTTACGGGGTCCACCCTTACCTCCGAGAACTCCGGGGGTAGTATGTCGTAATATACAACAGCGTTCGATCTCTGTGTCTGTGTTGATACGCCCGTGTTTTCGTCTGTTGCTTCAATGACCATGTCGTTGACAACGGGATTGCCCTGTATTTCTGGTACTTTACAGTCTACCGACCATGCATCGCCTTTGAACTCCCCGTAGCCCATGTGTCCATAACTGGTTTCATACACATGGCATTCTTCTCCACCCACCTCTACGTAGAAATCAATTCCTTCCTCTATCTTTTCCTCTTCCTCTGTTACCTTAACTCTCGATGTTATGTTTTCCCCCGCGTACAGTGGTCCTGTGTAATATTTTTCCGAGCTACCCACACCTATTATCTCCGCGGTGAGTGGAACTATTTCCAGAACGACCGTTGTGTTAAGTTCGGTGGGCGTTGATTCATTCAGGTTCTCTATTACTACCTCGGCGGTGTGGTTACCTTCACTGTACTCTTCCTTGGTTGTGTTGTGGTATAGATCCAGAACTTCTTCTCCTCCGCCCTCTACGTGAACTATTTCATCGTCTACATGTATATATTCGGTGTCACCCTCGGTTCCGTTTCCATAGAGAGCTATACTAAAGACCTGTTCCTTCTCGAGGTTGTTCGAGAGAGTTATATCACCGATGGTCCCGCCTTCCTGGCCTGATCCTATGGTCCTTGATATCTCTGACGGTTCTCTGTACCAGTCTGGTGCTTCTATAGTTATGTTAAGAAGAGAAGTGTCCCAGCACTCCTGATTCGGGTCGCAGTCGGAGTCTGTTGCATTAGCCTCGACAAGTGATATATATCTCCCTCCATCTGCTCCGATGGGTATACTGCCGTTTATATGGACCGTTTCGTTGTCAGCCTTTTCTATGGTTTCTATCATTGTTTTATTTTCAGTCTCCGTCAGATTCTCCGAGTCGAAGTAGACCCATTCTTTCATCGTGGAACCGTCCTCCCCTGATATATTTAGAGTCACGTTCCTGAGTTCCGTGTTTCCAAATGCGTCAACGGTGAAGTTAGCAAGGTTTCCCTCGTATCCCGCGGAGAATGTACCTCTGATCTCATCCTCTGTTATATCAAGTCTGGTGTTTTCCTCTATATCGAGCTCGGTTGTGGTTTCTGTTGTATTTGTCGTACCATCTTCGTTGGTCCATTGCCCGGTAATATTTACATCCTGTAGTCCTGTGGGTGAGTGTCTCGTTATGTTTACCATCATTTTTTCTGTACAGTTTCCTCCTGGACCTATGGGGTCACAAACCATTTCGGGCACATGGACACCTTCCGGTGTTTCTATATCTATAACCGGTGAAAGCATGTTACCATCACCTGTGTTGTTGAGGGTCACATTCATACCGAAGGTATGGTTCTCGAGCCTGGTTATGTTGTGTGCTTCTTCGTATTCTGGAGAAACGTTTAAAGTTCCGTTGGTCTGGCCTTCTCTAACTCCAAACTCCACGGTCATTTCATCGATCTCACTGCTGTTGTAAAATACATCCGGGTCGTCTTCTATAGAGCATGTCATGTTGTATTCTCCTATCTCATCCGGGACGTCAAGCTTATGTTCCGTCCAGCCGTATCCGTCAGTTGTGTTAACACCTTCACTCTCTTCCAGGGCAAAGTTAACCAGGTGGCCTTCTATCCCCTCTTCTGTGTCCTTGTCTGCTATTCTACATTCGGCTGAAAGATCGGACCCTGCTGCACATATCCATCCCTCTTCGCTGTACTTGCATGCACCTGAGCTTATGTTTGCTTTTGATACCATAGACCAACCGTGTAAGAGCACATCAATTATGTCGGTGCCGTTTTTGTAGTATTCTCCCCATGCTTCGGCGTAAAGTCTCCTATGCCCCGTGGCTTCATCTTCGATACTGTCCCATGAAGTATTTCTACCTTCTGTTACAGGGTATCCTGTTTTTTCGTTGGTTTCCAGCGAAGCTCCGCTGTCCAGGGTCACACACTCGTCGTTTTCCGATAGGCATATGTAGTCGATCAGAAGATTTGCTGCATCCGTACTGTAACCTCCTTCTCCAACCCCATGAACTGTTATCGATATTTTTTCTGTAGCCCCAACATCACAGATTTCCGTTTTCCACTGGGCATCTCCACTTGACTTTCTTTCTGATGGATCTATAATACAGCTTTCTTCTCCAGCGATCTCTATATATGAACCATCGTCTTCGTAGTCACCCCACGACTTGTATTTGATTTTTACGTCCTTTGTGGTTTCGCTCTGTAACGTCTGGTTTATACCAGCCTCGTAGACATCATCTTCAGCAGCTGCCGTTATATGCAACGAGTATCTTCCCGTCTTGCTTTCATCGTCTATCAGGTGGCTTCCGGGAGTTGTACTACTTGGATAGGAGAAGTTTTCGTATGTCCAGCCTGAAAGGTCCCCGGATTCAAAGCCACCGTTTTCTATGAACTGGTATTCGGCCTCAGTTTCTGTTTCCTCCCTCCAGGAAACTTTATACTCTTGGCTGCTTTCATTCTCCAGGTCAACGAGGAACAGTATCTCCGTTTCTTCGTCTATGTTTTCGCCCCTGGTATCGACGGGGATCGGCTCACCTTCCAGATAAACATTGGTTTTTTCCTGATCCAGTGTTCCGAGATCCATTCCCCAGTCGCTGAGCTGTTCTCCTTTTAGAATGTATGGCTCATTTGTTCTTTCCAGTTCGTGTGGCTCTGTTATGTTTAGAAGAACTTTCCTGTCGTATAGGGCGTGCCAGGCTACCTCTGCGTTATCTTCATCCAGTTGTTCGCATTCGTCGTACACTTCACCCGAGAGATCCATGGTTTCGTTTTTGTAGTGCATACTGTCGTTCTCGGGCTCCTCTACACTCATATCTAGTTCTCCCCATACCTCCACGACCGATTCATCCAGCTCCTTGTCCATTGTATAAAATTCCGAGTCCTCTCCTTCAGTCTCAATATCTAGTATGGCTTCTATTTTTTTGTCACCGAGATCGGCATCACAGCCCGGGGTCCAATCGGCGTAGAAGCATGTTCCATCCTGGTCCGTTGTTGAATCGAATATACTTTCTCCTCCGCCCGTGTAGCTGCAACCGTGTCCTTCGAGTCCAACAGGTCGGCTGTATTCGTCCAACAGCCTGGATGAGATGTTTGTGTCCTGGGTTCTTAGAACGACTGAACCATCATACGGTTCCGTAAGTTCAATGGACAAAAGGCCATGGATTTCTACGTTAAACTCGGTGCTGTTTGTATCGTTGTAGTAGTCGTTTCCATGGGTTCCTGCTATCCATATATGGTTGCCAACTGAGTAGTTTTTACCAGGTTTGAACTCCATCGTTGCGTATCCTGTTTCATTCGTCTCTTCGTCGTATCTTATCCAGTCTCCGTCTTCCTCACCTACCCAGAAGCCGACTGTTGTCGACTCGTTGACATGTTTTTCCAGATGGGTGTTGTTTACCCTCACTTCAATAAAAACGGAGTCTGTTCTGTTTACCTTGTCTCCGTCCCCTCTAATTTCCTTTATATCCACAGGATGCCTCTTAGATTCTGGTCCGGTAAGCACAGTCGAGTTGGTTGGACTGTGTATCTCCACCTCATCGCCGTTTTCTTCTTTCCAGTCGAAGTATTCAAACATGTACTCGCTTACACCTGCCCAGTGTTTATCCGATTCTACCTCGAATTCGGCGGTTCCTGATCCACCGTCAACGGTCATTTCACCCTTCCTTATCCACTGTTCCGTGTGGTTGGGTCTTACCAGGAGTGTCAGATTTACATCGTCTCCATCTCTGTCTTCCACATCGACTGTGAATGTGAAGTTATCTCCCCAGTATCCCTCCTCACCGTCGGCCGGGACCACAGTCCCGTTTTCAAGAATAGGTCTGTAGTTAGTCGAACCACCTATCCTGTAGTTCGTCGATGAAGTACTAGGTTGTTTCCACTTGAAGAAGTCGGCTACACCACTTCCGTTTGTATCCTCCATACATACATAGAAACTTTCATCCCCGACTTCAATCTTTTCGTACTCCTCTTGTTCTACACAGTCACCTGTCTCGTTGGGTGTTATGTCATACCATCCATCTTCCCAGCTTACATTTAGGAACTCATCCTCGACCACTGCGGAATCGTTTATTGTGGCGTTCATCGTAACATTTGTAAAGTTTTCCTCCTCATCAGTGTTCCATACCGTAATGTTCTTTCTCCATTTGTAGTCGTCCGTTTGATCTGTTTCCCATGGCTCACTCTTGTTCATCAGAACAGGCTTATCTGAAGGCATCGTATCCTCCCAGAACAGAACAGGTTCTGGTAGGTCTTCACCTATATCAGAGTAAAGCTCGAACTTCGGTACGGGGCATATATTATCTTCGGCTATATACTGTGTGCCGTTAAAGTCACATAGTTTTGATTCTTTCTCCGTACCTATTCCTTCTACAATAACGTCTACTGCAGGATGGTTTTCGAATTTCAGACGTATGGACTCGTTACCAACGGACTCGTTGACATAGATGTTGTTGGTCCTGGACCATTTTTCGACCTCTTCCTTGATTATCTTGTCTGATACGTTGTAGGTGTACTCTATACTTAGATCGGAGAGACCAAGCCTTCCCGCGAAGTCTGAATGAAGTGTAAGTGGGACCTTACACATGCCTTCGATTGGTGTACAACCATCTATAAAATCCTGAGTTTCTTCTTCAAAGTCTTGTATAGTTTCAGTTTCCCTTAGCTTGGTCTTGTCAGATTCCCATGCCGAGTTATCATCTATTTCAAGTGAGAGATTGGTGGGAAAGTATTCAAAGTTGAATATGTAAAGTTGTCCATCTCCTGCTGCAACCTCATCTCCTTCCAGTTCAGGCATCACACTTCCAGCGGCAACAGAGTACACAGAACTGTCGGTTTCAAAATCCCATATGAGTTCACCGTCCTTAGAAAACACAGAAACAATATTGTCCTGTGTACCAACAATTATTTCCTTCTGTCCACCATGCGGGTCTTCAGAAATAACATCGAAGCTCTCTATACTATTTATGTCGTGGGTCATTGCCTCGCTCCATTGTTCAGTTAATTCGATGTCGCCCTCTTCGTCCGATATACTATACATAACTACTTCGTCGTTTGTATCCTCACCTATGATTATTTCATAATACTCAGAATCAAGGATACCATCAGCCTTTATGCTCTGTATGCTTTTTCCAATATCTTTCGAAAACCTTTCGTGTCCTGTTTTATTGTATATCTTTATACTGTTACCAGACGCAACTGCAATATCAGTTCCTTTGTCTTCAAGAAGATCACCTGTGCTAAGGTCCCTGACTGTGCCTCCTGTAGAACTTTTCCAAATTTCTTCGCCGTCGCTGTCTATTAAGTGAAGATCTTCGTTCTCATCCCCGGCAATAACATCCAGATCCGTATCATCAGCTATATCTTCTATACCAACGGCTCTGACATTTCCCCCAGTTCCATAGGACCATACCAATTCACCTTCCCCGTCGAGTACATAAATGTAATTATTCTGGTTACCAAAAACTATTTCATTGTGACCATCTCCTGTTAAGTCTCCTATGTCTGTAGAATAAGTAATATATTCGGGATCGGGTTCTTCTTCATCGTAATCCCATATAATATCTCCTGTTGAACCATTTATCAGGAAGAGACTCGGTGCGCCTCCAGCAATACCTCTTCTACCTGCTACTATTTCATTTCTACCGTCACCCGTGACATCACCTATCGAGAGACCTTCGACACCAGCAGATGTTATCTCTTTTTGGTATACTGTTGTTATCTCTCCGCTTGCGGTCATACTTGTGTCCAAAATAGTGCTGTTTTTGGGAATTTCTATGTAGTATGTTTGCTCTCCACCGCCTTCAGGGAAGTCAAACTCCTTAGTTTCTTCGGAGTCGTTGAAGGCAGAAAGTTCGTACTGGAAGGAGTATTCATCGAGATTCAGTACAGTTGTTTCTTGTGACAGAAACAAACCTGTTATATGCCCTGCATATATACTTCCGACAAGGATCAACAAAGCCACGGCAAGTATAGCCAAGGCAGAATAACCTTTGTTCATACTCTCAGTAATAAAATACCCACGGTATTATAAAAATATTTACGCAGTTTGGGACAAAGGACCTTAATTTGGGATTTTTTAGATCCAGAGCTATTTCTCTTCTTCTATTTCTGATGATGCTGGTACCCTTACCTCAGGTCTTTCCGTAATCTCTTTTAGATCCTTT
>PUKU01000032.1 GCA_003550625.1 Candidatus Aenigmatarchaeota archaeon | reverse complement strand
TCAATGAGAATATGAAAAATAGAATTGCAAAAGTTAAACCTATTATAACTGTTATTCCACCGGATTCCGCGACTTCTGGTTCGTCTTCTTTATTTATATCCTTCCCTGTGAGCCCCATGCCCTTTGCGATGCTTATCCATTTCTTAGTTAAAAATAAAGTTGTAATAAAGGCTACCAGGATTGAAACTCCGCCGAGGTAGTAGTAATGCATATCTATCTATTGTTTTTAACCAAGCTCGATTTGAGCCTCTTCGTCGCCTTCTTCTCCCTCGAGATCCTCGGGATCTATGGTTATTGTCTGTTCATCTGGTGCTTCTTCGTCCACATCCTCTTCGTCCAGGATCTCGAAAACAGCTACACAGTCCTGTTGCATGTCCATTATGTTGCATCCATCGGGGTAGCTGTAGACCTGCTCGTAAAGCGGGTCGAACATTATATACTGTACGAAGTCGAAGGAGTACGACTGCACTCCTGGATTCCAGTCGACCAGCCGGCTGTGTAGCATCACGTAGTCCACGCCTATAGCCTTGTACGTTTCATATGTGTTTTGGTCCGCTGAGACTATAGCATCTTCCATCCCGTGGAAGTCGTTTCTTATACTATGTCTCTGGCAGTGGTACAGGGTTCTCCACCTGTATACATAGTGCATTACAGAGTCCTCCTGTGTATTTTCGCTTACCCAGTCACATGCCTCAAAGAACGGTTCGGAGAACTGTTTCTGTGGCCGGAGCGATTCGGCCTTGGCTGCAACGGTGAAAAGGGACCAACCGACGAGGACAAGCACGAAGAATATTCCGAGCATCTTGCCCGTGGACTCGAAGCTGTTTAGGTATCTGTATATCTTTTCTGAAGCAAACCATGCTGCCATGGCCAGCGGTGCAGTTATGTACAGAAGGTTCCTCGATACCATATCGAAGCTTCTGTGCCACAGTAACGAGTATATCACCGCGAACATGACCAGTGCCCAGAGCAGGGGAATCGCATACTTCTTGTTTTTCTTTACGAGGTAGAATGAGAACCCGAGCATAGCCAGTACGAATATGGGGATTGTGTAAGCAAACTCTATGAAACTGATATAACCCTGTGCGTGTATGCCACCAACGTCCCTTGGGTCCTCTGGGAAGCCACCTGTTTCTATTCCGGGTAGCTGTTCGGTGTAGTCCTGTGAAGGTTCCCTCAGATCAAGACCAAGGGGCTCCAGGACCCTGTGCGTGTCAAATCCCAGTCCGTTGCCCACACGGTAGTTGTGGGCCATCCACGGGGCCATCATTATCAGTGTTATGAGGACAAGGGTTCCGAACTCCTTGAACCACCCCTCCCAGCTTACCTTGTAGAGCAAGAGGACTACTGCGAATATTATCGGTACGATAATAACGTTCTGTGCCGTTAGTATTGAAAATCCGAAGAGAACTCCCGTGAATATCAGATGAAGAAAGTCCTCGTCTTTGATGTAGCTGTAGAGGAAGTAGAAGGATCCTATGAGGAACATGAGTGCGATATGCTCCACGTACACGAACACGGTATGGGTAACTATAGCCGGTACAGCCAGGTAGAGGAGAGCCGAGAGAACTCCTGCTTCCACCGAGTGCATCTTCTTTACGAGCAAGAAGAGGAACAGAGCAGAAACAACGGATACCATTGGTATGAGGATCTTCATCCCCATCTCACCGAACAACATGTAGAATGATCCTAACATCAGGAAGGTCATGGGTTCTCTTGTGTGATACTCTTTACCGACCAGGTCCGTCTCGCCGAACACGGTCCTGTATCTCACATCCAGGTTCTCCGCGAAGCCCTGGCTCGTCGATGCGTAGTAACCTTCGTCACCGAAGACCAGTTCCTCCTGGGTTGTCACGGATAGGTTTGCCCAGGTGCTTGAAACAAGCACACCTATGAGTAGAACGTACCACAGTTTTTGTTTGCTGAATACAAGCTTAATACCTCCCACCCTTCACCTTAATAGTTGTCGTGACTTTTTAAGTATGTTTGTGGACGAGCGTTCGTTCGTCTGTTACAGGTTGAACCTCTTCTTGAAGACACATAGGCCGTTCTTTACTCCGTCCCTGATCCCGACCCCCGGAACACGTATCGGTATACGTATGGGTATCTCCACCACCTCTAGTTCATTTATTGCTGCTTCGTACACCATCTCCGACTCTATGGAGTATTCGTTTGACCGTAAATCCATCTTCTCCAGTGCCTCTGCACGGAAGGCCCTGAATCCTGTCTGTGTGTCCTTCAGCCACTGGCCGCGGAAGAGGCCCTGTGGTCCGTAGGAGAGTATGTTGGTTATGAAGTTCAGTCCGAAGTTCCCCAGAACGTTCCTTGGTATCGTATAGGGACGTCCTGCATACCTGGAGCCGAGGACCATGTCCGCCTTTTCCAAGGAACGTAGGAAGTTGGGTATGTAGGCAGGATCGTGCTGTCCATCGGAGTCCAGGGACACAATCGTATCATAGCCTTCCCACAGGGCTCTACGAAAGCCAGTGCGGAGGGCGTAACCCTTGCCAACATTTTTACCGTACTCCAGTACCGTGGCATCCAGTTCCTGGGCTATCCCTACTGTTCCGTCGGTGGAGCCGTCGTCTACGTATATGACTTCGTCCACGTGTTTTTCCGTTTCCTTTATCACGAAGCCTATGGTCTCCTCTTCGTTGTATCCTGGTATAACTGCAGCAACGGACATCTTATCACCTTTTATTGTGGTTAGTTGTCGGTGAGCTGGTATATCTTTACGTAGTCGTTTCTGAACACCTGCTCGAAGTTATCCAACCTGTCTCCTTCCTCGAAGTACATCCTGGTGAACATCGAATCACTCTGGAACTCTGGGATGTGAACAACCATATAGTACTGTGGATGTACCCAGAGCGTTCCCGGAACCACGTTCTGCTCTTCTTCGAAGGTCCTTTCCTTGAGTTCACCGTCCTCGTAGAACACGACTCTCTCGAAGGTTCCCCTTGTATCGGGTCCCTCGAACACGGGCACGGGTTCGTCATCTACGAACTCCAGGTGTACCCCGCCTCTGTATATTATCCTTCCCTCCGCCTCCCTCTCGTATGTGAACTGGCTGTAAAGAGGACACTGTGGATCACCTCCCCTGCATCCCGTGGAGAAGTACTGGGGCCACTGGTACTTACCTATCAGGTCCTCCGATGCTATCCAGTATACCTCCGAAGCCTCTTCCTGGTATCTCTCAATGAGTTCGACCATCCTGTCCTCACTGTCGGTTACAAGCATCTCACCCAGGTCGCTTATCCTTGTGTTGAGCCCTCCCTCACAGTACTGTTCAAGACAGTGGTATCCGTCAGCCATGTTTCTTCTCTGTGATAGTCCGGCTATACGGTGGCCTGGGTCCCACCAGGATCCGACAACTGCATCCTCACTTGTTTCATGTTTAAGGAACCTGTATGCCTCCTCCCATTCGTCGGTTATTGGTTCCTGTGTCTGCTGTGATGCCATCTGTATGCCCTGTGACGCCACGAACACAACCATAAGAACGGCTGTTGCCAAAATCACGGGCTCCGTTATTTCGTGTATATCTCCATCGTCGTCCACAAAAATAAGGACGAGAGCGAGCAGTATACCCAGTGCAAACCCTGCGAAGGGGCTGACAAGGGTCATGAGCAGGGACCCGAGGAAACCAAAGGCTATCATAGGTGCGTACCTACCTGTTTTCATAACGTTTCTGTGTATCTCTGAAAAGGCAACACCGGTCGATACTGCCACAGCCGGTGCAAATATCACTGTAAATCGCACACCACGTGTTATAAAGAAGAACGTTATCAGTGTCCACGTCAGCAGAAGCGTACCTAGCCTCCTCTTCCTCTTGAAGAGAAGCAGAGATCCAGGTATGAAGAAGGCTAGTGCTCCCGAGAACCTCTGGAAAAGCTCCGACCAGGCCTCGGCTCCGATGACCTCCAGGTTCTGCAGCTCTGCTACGGAGACGTTAACTATCTGAAGATCCCCTGGGCTGGTCGCAAATGCTATATAGTCCATGATTCTACTTATTGGATGTAGACCCAGTAGGTATGCTGCGACGATAGCCACGGCCATGGCTCCAACTGTGGGAACAATTAGTTTCTTGAATGGTTCAAAGCCAAGTTTTATTCTCTCGTAAAAGTCCGTTTTCTTGCCCTTGTTCCTCCACTCCTCCCTTCCGAATACTGATATGGCGGCGTAGTATGCTATAATAGATCCAACGACTATGAAGGCTATGTACCAGGCCGGCTCCCATGTAAAGCTGAACAGTATAAGGGACATCGCGGCTCCGGAGTAGCTGACGAGGTCTCCCTTCTTGAAAGCCCTGGCGAAAAAGTACACTGTTAGTATCGAGAAGAATATAACAAGGGCAGGGTTGTCATAGAAGCCTGCCATGGTCCTTCTTATGGTTGCAGGAACCGTTCCCATTACCGCTGCAGCAATCAGGCCTGCCTTCCAGTCGGAGAACTCCTTCCCGAGAAGGTAGGCTGGTACTGTCATCAGGGCACCGAATATAGCCGTCGAGTACTGTGCCGCCTCTATCAGCGATCCGAAAGATCCCTGGAAAAATCTGTACATGTAGCCCGACAGGTAGTACATCATGGCAGGATATGTGGTTGGACGTCCGGGTGGAAAGTAGGACAGAGGATCCCATGCAGGCATCCATCCGTACTCGGCTATGTAGCTCATGTACCTCAGGTGAAAGTATGGGTCGTATGCCTGGAGCCAGTTCAAGTCTATGGCCAGCAGCCTTATCCAGAGTGACAGTACGAATACCCCAATAAGTATGAGAAGGTACCATCTTTCGCGGCACTCGTCCAAAAATGTATCAAATATTTCTCTGATATCCAAGCTTCACACCATCAGTTTAATTGTAGAACCTATCTTTTAATTGTTTTACATTTTTTTAGGCACTACATCCCATACTAATTTAAGTCTCCGAAGACCTTAAGTTTGGGTACAATATGTTCTCGGATTACGGATCATACGGCAAAAAGTATTCGCGTCTCGTGGAGATGGAGCGAGAGGAGGAGATGAAGAGACATACGACCGAGATGGAGAATATGTCTCCCGAGGAGAGACAGTCCAAAGGCAGGGCTGTCCTTGACCTCAAAGGAAAGGACGATGGAAGAGGTTTCCGCGGCGAGCACATGGTCGAGTTCAAGATCAAGGAGGGACTTCCGGACAACGAGATATTTGTCGGAGATCTTGTGATGGTATCAAAGGAGGACCCACTCGATTCGAACAACCCGACAGGGACCGTTACAAAGAGCACAGACTACTCGATAACTGTATCCTTCCCCGGAAAGCCACCCGAGTTTGTATTCGAGGGTGGAGTACGGATAGACCTTTATGTTAACGATGTAACCTTCCAGAGGATGCTCAAGGCAATAGATAGCTTCCAGGTAGTTGTTGGAAGGGAGATGTACAAGAGGGGTATAATATTAGGAAACATGGAACCCCGGTTTGAAGAGATCGAGGAGTTCGAAGTAAAGAACGATAAACTTGACGAATCCCAGAAAAAGGCAGCAAAGAGGTCACTCGAGGCAAAGGACCTGATGCTTATACACGGTCCTCCTGGAACAGGAAAAACCACTGCACTTATAGAGGCGATAGAGCAGCACGTGGAGAGAAAAAAGAAAGTTCTGGCAACGGCCGATTCAAACGTTGCCGTGGACAATATGGTTGACTTCCTCGTGAACAGGGGAGTAAAGGCCGTTCGGATAGGACACCCTGTTCGTGTAACAGAGTCTATCCGTGAACATACACTTGATCACATGGTCCAGGAGAACAAGGATCATCAGAAGGCACAGGAACTGTGGGAACGTTCCGACGAACTCAGCGACGAACAGGAAGACTACACGTTCCCCTCCGGCAAGTGGAGAAGAGGCATGGACAACAAGAAGATAAAGAAGCTTGCTGACAAAGGAAAAGGAAGCAAGGGCGTACCGCCCGACAGGATCAAGAGCATGGCGATGTGGATAAAACTACAGGAGGAAAAGAAAAGGGTTATAAACACGGCCAAGAAGCTCGAGGACAAGGCAGTGGAGAAGATACTCAAGGACTCGGAGGTTGTTTGTACAACCAACTCGACCGCCGGAAGTGAACTTATGGACGGAAGAGACTTTGATGTTTTATTTATAGACGAGGCCACACAGGCCACGGAGCCATCCTGTCTCATACCTATAGCAAAGGCAGAGAAGACTGTGATGGCAGGAGACCACAAGCAGCTGCCACCGACCATAATAAGCCAGGAGGCCAGCGAAGGAGGCCTTGGAGACACCCTCTTCGAAAGGATGCTGGAGTCACATGGCGACGGTATAAAGGAGATGCTTGAGAAACAGTACAGGATGAACACCGATATAATGAACTTTTCCAGCCAGGAGTTCTACGACGGAGAGCTTGAGGCAGACGAATCGGTGGCCGACCATACCCTGGATGTTTCAGGGAAACCTTCCGGAAAACACATGGAAAGTATATTCGACCCGGATAATGTTGTGCTGTTCCTTGACAGCCACGGTAAGTGGTCCGAGAGCAGAAGAACAGGTTCCAAGTCCATAGAGAACGAAAAGGAGGCCGCCCAGGTAAAGAAGATAGTAGATGAGGCAATTGATCTGGGTGTCAGTCCGGAGGACATAGGTGTGATATCTCCCTACGACGATCAGGTGGAACTTCTTAAGGACATGCTGGACACAGAAGGCCTTGAGATAAAAACAGTCGATGGTTTCCAGGGAAGACAGAAGGACGTTATAGTAGTTTCATTCGTCCGTTCCAACGAACAGGGTAATATAGGATTTCTCGAAGACCTCCGAAGGCTAAACGTTTCTATAACCAGGGCAAGAAAGAAGCTCATAATGGTAGGAGACTCTGAAACACTCAAACACAACGAAACCTATAGCCGCCTTATAGACTACGTGGACGAGAAAGGAAGCCTAATCAAGCTCTGAATGACCTAGTTTATACCTGCCATATCTTTCATACTGTCGAAGATATCCTTACCTACGCCCCGTTTACCTACCGTAAAGTTCTCTCTATCGTGGAAGTCTGAACCCCCGGTTTTAATCAGGCCGAGCTCTTCGGTGACCGTTTCTACCTCCACGGGATCCATTTTCGGGTTCTTGTTGTTTTTGTAGTACGGGTAGTTTACTTCACATCCATCCAGTCCCATATCCACCAGACCCTTTATGAAACCACGGAAATCCTCTATGTTTTCGTTGCAGGGATGTGCAAGGGAAGTAAGGGCCCCTGATTTTTTGGCTCCTTCCATGACGACAGAAACATCTGGTTTCTCTAGGGGCATGTAACATGGACTTTCCCTGGAGGCGTACTTTTTGAAGGCCGTCCAGAAATCACTTTCTAATCCACTTTCTACTATGGCCCGGGCGAAGTGTGGCCTTCCGACGGAGCCCGTCGACAGTTCGACTATATCCTCAAGCTCCAGACCAACCTCCTTATCCAGGGAGTTGAACCTTTCCACCATCTTATCCATCCTCTCCAGTCTGCGTGCGTTCATCTCTTCGAACAGTTTCTGGAGTCCGTGGTTTCCCGGTTCCAGGAAGTAGCAGAGTATTTCTATCTCCACTCCACGGTGGACTGCTTTTACCTCTGCTCCAGTGACAACCCCTACCCCGTCCATGGTTTGGTGTTTTTCTCTGAGCTGGGGATTTACTGTATCGTGGTCTGTTATTGCAACAGCCTTTACATCCTGTTTCTTGGCTTCTTCCACTATCTCTTCCAGACTCAGTATACCATCGGATGCATTGGTGTGGACGTGCATATCGGCGTAGACCATACTATCCTCTGTTTGTGGATAAAATAAATAAAGAAGGGATTGTGGTTTTTTGGTTGCTGGTTGTCATAAAGGCGTTTCTTCTATTTCAGCTCCATCGGGCGGTGTAAACTCATCGTCGGAAATAGTCGGATTGACTTCGTTGACTATAATTTCTCCTGCTTCTCCACCGTAAGCAAAGTCAGCCGTTCCGTCTACACCGTAGTCCATCGCAACATTCTGTCCATCGACTGCTGCCTGTGCAAATACAACCACTGCCGCTTCCGCCATGGTTCCTGCCAACTGTGTCCAGACACCTGTTTCGGGGTCGTAGTCGTAGCCGACACCTTCCTCGTTGTTGAAGATCAGCGTTCTTTCGTCCTCAATTTCTACACGTAGATCAGGCGTATCCTCGTCGAAGTTCCTTGCCTTTATATTAACACTTTCAACGAGTTCGTCCTCGTACTTATTGAAGGTTATATCGACGCTGGTTACTTCTGTTTCTTCATCTACTTCTTCCCCAGGAACATCGGTATCCTCAGTTGGGGATTCTGGAACATCGTTGCCTACACAACCGGCTACTGCACCTACAGCAAAGACCAGCAAAAATGCTATCACTATGTGAGACATGTTTATGTCAAATTTCTTATTTTTCACCCCACTGTACTACTTTAGAACAAGTTAAGTTATAAGATTTTACCATTTAGCCCGAATTAATCAAGGAACTGGGCCTATCCATGTGTGCGTTTTTCGACATCCTCACACCGGTCCACAGTAGCGGTGCTCTGAGGAAGAACGGAAGCTTGTACACCTTTCTTATCCTATTCCCAAACCTTATCTCATCCATAAGCTCCTTCCTCCACATTTCCTCGTAACGGTTCAGTGTTGTTGCATCCTCGGGATCTACCGTCTCTGCGGCTATCTCTGCCGATGTAAGTCCGTATACCAGGCCTCCGCCCGAGAAGGGTTTGACCTGCCCGGCTGCGTCTCCACATAGGAATACCCTTCCCCTTGTAACCTTTTCGGGAGGAAGTATCGGTATCAGCCCAGAGTGTATGTCTGTTATATGGAACCCCTCCTTCTCTGCGAACCTTTCGAGTGCCTTTCTACTATCTCCTCCGAGTTCCACGGCCAGTCCGTATTCAAAGCTCTCTTCCCTTGGAACCTTCCATCCGAAGAAGTCCTTGGATGCATCCAGGAAAACCTCTACATAGTCCTGCTTTATCGGACCTACCTCTATCTGTTTCGTAAAGATTCCATGCAGGAACAGCCCTGGTTTTTCGATTTCAGCGGCGACCCTCACGTCAGAGAGAGGCCCGTCACATCCTGCAAGCAACCTGGTCTCATATGTGTCCTTGTTCGTTTCGACTGTAACCTTGCCCTTTGTTGCCCTGAAGTCCACAAAGGCCTCTCTTTTGAAGTCCACCCCCGCTTTCTTGGCACGTCTTAACAGAAAACGATCGAAACCCTCCCTGTCTATGACGTATGAGGTGTGTTCGTTCCTTCCAAAGGAGTAGCTGCCGAAACGGTTGTGAACTTCGGCCCCATGTATATCCTTTTCCACAAAACCTTCGTCCTTGGGTACGTGTTCAAAGATGTCTCTTGAAACGTGTCCCGTTCCCTGGACCGGTTTCCCGACCTCGCCCCTTTCCAGAAGCAGAACAGTTCGGCCCCGTCCCGCGAACTCCCTGGCCAGGTGTGATCCAACGGGACCTGC
Organism: Candidatus Aenigmatarchaeota archaeon; assembly: GCA_003550625.1. Lineage (GTDB taxonomy): Archaea > Aenigmatarchaeota > Aenigmatarchaeia > PWEA01 > PWEA01 > PWEA01. Next base: position 25,686 of record PUKU01000032.1, on the reverse strand, counting down.
ACCTACAACGATCAGGTCGTACATAATAATGGTTTTATATCCAATGATTTAAGTTTTGTCTTGGATTAGCTGGCCGAACAAACACAGAAACCTTTTATTTCTATGGCAACAGTTATACAGGGAAATTGGCTAATTTTTAATAGGCCTGATGTATAAAAGGGGTTAGTATGTTGGAGGATACGGTCAAGAAGCTACAGGACTGGTACAGTGGTGCAGACAAACGCATGCTGTTTGCGGTATCGCTGTGTCTTCTTCTTGTATCCTCAGGGTACCTTTACTACAACATGGGAAGGGAGCGCGGAGCCAAGGAGGAGGGCGAGTGGCTTCTAAAGGGTCTGAACCTCAGAGGAGGTAACCAGCTCACCGCGGACATACCAATCGACATGGAAGTAAATACGAGGGAACTGGAGAGATACTTTGCCGATAGGGGGATCGAGACCGAGATAAGGACATCCAGATCTGCCACGGAGAGACGGCTCGAAGTGAGAACCGACATAAGGGTTACGGAAGAAGAGATAGTCGATGTGCTAACCGAGTGGGGCATGGAGATCGAGGACTATACATTCAACCAGGTCGATCCAGGGCTTGCAGAGGGCTTCTGGGAGCAGTCCCGTCTTGCTCTGATTGCGGCGTTTATATTCATGGGAGTGGTCGTTTTCTTCGTATTCAGAGACTTTATTCCCTTTGTTGCGATAATATATGCAGTTGGCCTGGACATGATAGTTGTTCTTGCGGTCATGCAGCTCTTCCAGATCCCGCTCACGCTTGCATCCTTTGCAGGGCTGCTTTTGGTTATAGGTTATTCCGTGGACTCGGATGTGGTACTTGTTACACGTGTGTTGAAAAGAAAGAAGGGAACCGTATCCGAGAGGACCTTTTCGGCCATGAGGACAAATATTGCGATGATGGTGACTACACTGTCTGCACTGGTAGTTCTCTATATAGCTACCACGGCCCAGGCTCTGAGGGAGGTTGCATCGGTTCTCATAATCGCACTGGCCATAGACTTCATATCAACATGGTTCGGAAACGCGTCTATAATAAGATGGTGGGTTGAAAGATGAAAAAAACTATACGTAGTCTGTTCGACGAATGGAGAGTATGGATACTGATACTAGCCCTTGCTATGTCTATGTTTGCACTGTTCTCCAACCCATTTGCTACGGGTGCTGTTGTAACCAGAATAGAGGACGGATCGCCCTTCGTTGGAAGAATATCCGAAGGCGACAGAATACTGAGTATAAACGAACAGCCCATAAAGACACCGGAGGATCTGCTTGATTTTGAGAACTACGAAGGGACCATGAACGTCCAGACATCCGAGGAGCTTGTGATCGTGCAGGCTGACGGAACCGGACTTGGTCTGGTCACAGAGGAAACCAGGGCTATAAACCTGGACCTGGGAATGGACCTTATAGGAGGAACCCGTGTTCTGCTTGAGCCACAGTTCGAGGAGGGCCTGAACGAAACAGAAAAAAGCGACCTCCTGAGGGACACCATAGTTGCACTGGAGACCAGGCTTAACGTGTTTGGTCTGGAGGAGATGGAGTTCCAAACACTGGGTAACGACTATATACAGATAGAGGCAGCCGGCGTTGGAAGGGAGGTGGTAGATGAGCTGCTGGAGAGAACGGGTGAGTTCGAGGCATACGTTCCGAGGGAGGTAGAGTTTGGAAATGAAACAGAGGCCGAGTTTACAGTATCCGGTCAAACATATGTACTAAGAAAGGAGAACGGCGAATTCTACTACGGCGACGTCCTGCTTGAGGAAAACAGCACCTTCAACCTCACGGTCGACGAAACGCACGTTGGTGTTCAAAACGTTGATATAACCTTCGAGGTATGGAACACCACCGAGGACTCCGTTACAATAGCTGGGATGGTATACGACTCGGAGGACATAAGGCATGTCTATACTTCCGGCAGAGATGCTTTCGTTAGACAGGACAGAAATACAGGGATGTATGAGTTCAGTTTCAAGGTTCTCATATCAGACGAGGGTGCAGTACGTTTTGCCGCCCTTACAGAGGGTCTGGACAGTCCCATGATACACCTCTTTATGGACAGAGAGCCCGTGACACAGTTAACCATACAGCCTACCCTTATAGGCGATGTTGTAAATGAGCCAATGATAACAGGGACCAGGGAAACGAGAGAGGGTGCTATAGAAGAGATGACAAGCCTTCAGTCCGTGTTAGACAGCGGTAAACTGCCAGTGGAGTTGGTTAGGGTCCAGCTGGACTCTATAAGTCCACGTCTGGGAGAGGAAATGATACAGTCAGCCCTCGTGGCTGGAATAGGTGCACTCTTGGCCGTAACCGCAATAGTTTTCGTTATCTACAGAAAGAAGGAGATAATAGCGCCGGTTCTTTTCACATCCTTTTCCGAAGTTGTCATAATACTGGGTGTGGCATCACTGATAGGCTGGACGATAGATATGCCTGCCATAGCTGGTATAATAGCCGCAATAGGTTCTTCGGTGGACGATCAGATCGTCATAACTTCCGAGACCCTGGACAGAAAGGATGATGAGAAAAGCAAATACTCCATGAAAAGAAGGATTAAGAGAGCTTTCTTTATAGTATTTACGGCTGCAGCCACGACCATAATGGCAATGGTAGTCCTTGGGTTCGTCGGTGTGGGGATGATGAGAGGCTTTGCAATCACAACTATAATAGGAGTTCTTGGAGGAGTCCTAATCACAAGGCCGGTCTACGGCAAGATACTCGAGAAGGTTCTTTAGGGGTCACAGACCCAGAAAACTAACTATTCTTCCAACGAGTTCCTCTAGTGCCGTTGGTCTTTCGAAAGTTCTTCCTGTGGGCGTATCCTTCTCTTCGTAGTCCCGTCTCTCCTCTGTGGTTTTTGTATCATTTTCAATGGTTTCCGTTTCTTCGGCTCCGAGAACCTTTACTTTCCTTGTAAAGTTGGTCTTTCTGTCTTCCTCGTGGACCATTATCCTGTACGAGTAGTTGCCTTGTTCGGTCCCTTTCTTTATTCTATTCCCAAGCTCAATGGAGGTGTTTTCGCCGCCTTCTAAGTACACAGTTCTTTCGTTACCGTGCCAGCCCTCTTCATTTACAGGACTCTTGTTTTCGTAAACGTAGGATTTTACTGTGAGATTTTTTCCTTCATTGTCCCTGTTTCTCAGCAAAAAAAGAGACTCCAGTTCTTCGCCGGCCCTCACTTCTTCGTCGTATTCAAAGAGTTCGAAAGTCCTTTTATCCTTCTCCCTGGTCTCTTCTGCGGCTTCCTTGAACCTTTCCACATCCCCCGGAATTATACGAAAACTTCGGTTCATAAACCCGACCTCCTCGTAGACCATACCCACATCGTCTTCATCATCTGTGCCGGGGCAGAGTATATCGGTGAGGTCCCATTCATCCTCCGGTGGAACAACGTGGGCTTTTCCCTCCTCCATTATCTCAGTGACGGTCTTGGGGCCCAGTCCCTGAACCTCCGTCAACTGGGCAAGTGCGTAGAAGTCGTCATGATCACCGACTATCCTTTGTGCTATTGCTTCGCCGATGTTTACTATCTCGGTCAGCTCTTCCACATCTGCTTTGTTTATGTTGATTCTTTCAACTTCCTCCCCAACGTCTTCCATCTCTTCAAAGTGTGCAACGACGCTTTTGTTTTCCTCCATGCTTATTTCTACTGTCTTGTCGTCACTATCAACGTCTCCTGACCATCCGTCAAACGTCCATCCTTCGTCTGGTTCGGCCTCTATCTCCAAGGTTACGCCCTCCTCGTATGGGTGCTTGCCTTCCGAGGGACTGGTACTTCCTTTTCCGTCTGTGGTTATCTCAATTATGTACTCTTTTTCGTGATCCTGTTCCGTGGGCCAGTTTTTGTGGGGTTCCTTCTCACCAAGCCACGACGCACCTATCCACAGTCCTTGGCTCACGTTTTTTACTCGGATCCTGATCTGTCCATCGTCTCCGCTTTCTGTGGGATCCTGTTGGTATGTGGCCTTGTTCCACCCATCCTCCTCTGCGTTCACCCAGTCTCCGTAACCTGTCCATGTTGCTTCAGGGTACTGTATCCCTACACTGAAGTTGCCATCACCCTTTGCCCAAACCTCCTGGTGGTAGTTTACATCTTCCTCGAGGTAAACTTCCTGTGAAAGAATCAACTCTTCCTCGTGTTTCTCTATATAGATAGAACCATCGCCGACAATGGTCACATCCTCGGACCTGGTGTAGCTATCCTTCTCGCCTCTCTCCAACCACCAGCCCATCGGATCGCCGTCTTCCCATGAATCAAAGAACTCGTTTTCCAGGAAGTTTTCCGGTTCTCCATCGGCCTGTGCAACGGGACAGGTTTGCATAGTCAGCATAAGAAACAGAAGAGCAGATATGCCCCTCCTCATACCTCTAGTTGTGTTATCCAGAAACTTAAATTTTACGCATGGGGCTCTCTAAGCCCTGTAAAACACACTTAAGAACTATAGCCTGGTATTTCCTGAGGACCGCTGTAACCCACCTTCTCGGCCAGCTCCTTGAGACATTCTGGATTCTTGGCTGTCCTCATGTCTCCGAGCTCCTCGTCCTCCAACAGCGAACGCAGAAATCTTCTTATGACCTTACCTGATTCGGTTTCTGGTAGATCGTTGACAAAGTATATCTCTCCCGGAGTGGCCACGGGTCCTACCTCCCTTCTGACCGCCTTAACTATACTGTCCTTGAGACCATCCGAAGGTTCTGCACCTTCTATAAGCATAACAAACAGCGCTGGAACTTCTCCTTTTACATCATGTGGTTTACCTACTACAGCTACTTCCGCAACCTCGTCCACCGTCTGGACGGCGTCCTCTAACTCTGCAGTTCCGAGTCTGTGGCCGGCTACCTCCAACAGATCGTCCATCCTCCCGACTATCTTCAGTAGTTTCTGCCCGCCTACCTCGTATTCTGTTACTATTCCCTCGTCACCTGAAAAGTATATCTTGTCTCCGTACCTGCTCCAGTACTCTTCTTTGTACTTATCGGGGCTCTTGTATACGCCTCTGAGCATACCAGGTGAGAACGGTTCCTTTATGACTACAGCTCCCTTATCTGTTGGTTCTGCCCTTTCATCCAGTATATCGTAGTTAACCGGAGGAAGAGGTACACCTGCTACTCCCGGTACAAACGGACCCATTCCGGGAAGTGATGTTAGAAGTATTCCACCTGTCTCGGTCTGCCAGTATGTATCTACTATGGGGCATCTACCTCCACCTACCTTGTTGAAGTACCATTCCCACGTTTCCGGGTCTATTGGTTCTCCCACGGAGCCCAGTATCCTCAGTGAGGATAGATCGTGTTTGTCCGGTAGATCCTTGCCCATCTTTACAAGCATCCTCAGTGCGGTCGGTGCTGTATAGAACTGTGTGGCTTCGTTTTCTTCGATTATTTCCCACCATCTCTCCAGGTTAGGGTAGTCGGGTGATCCCTCGTACCAGACTGTAGTCCCGCCGTGTATAAGCGGTCCATACAACGTGTACGTGTGTCCCGTTATCCATCCTATGTCTGCCGTCGAGTAAAATATATCATCGTCGTGGAAGTCGAAGACCCATTTCATGCTGAGCGCAGCCTGGACCATGTATCCACCGACAGAGTGTTTTATGCCCTTGGGCTTACCTGTCGTTCCCGACGTGTAAAGGAGAAATCCTATATCTTCGGCATCCAGCTCCTCGGCCTCGCAGCTTTGGTCAACACTGTCCTTGAGGTTTGACAGAAAATGGTCCCTTCCGTCTACCATCTCCGGTTCCAGGTCCGCCCTGTTGACTACTATGCAGCTTTCTGCATCCACCTTTTCGAGGGCACCGTTTATCCTGTCCTTGAGTTCAACGGCCTTGCCACGTCTGTAGAATCCGTCGGCTGTTATTAGCATTTTTGATCCAGCATCGTCCATTCTTTTCCGGACTGCCTCGGGTGAAAAGGCGGTATACACTATAGAGTGCCATGCTCCTATTCTCTGGCATGCGAGTGCTGCCACGGCAGTCTCCGGAATCATTGGCATCCAAAAGGTGACGGCATCTCCCTTTTCTACACCCAGTTCCTTCAGAACGTTTGCGAACTTCTGTACCTCTCTGTGGAGATCTCCGTAGGTTAGAACCTTCTTTTCTTCGTCAAGGGGTTCCGGTTCCCAGATTATCGCCGGCTTGTCCTTTTTATCATCTATATGTCTGTCTATGCAGTTGTAGGATAGGTTTGTGGTTGCACCTTCAAACCAACGGAAGAACGGAGGATTCCATTTCTGTATGTAGTTCCAGTCATCATCGAACCAGTCTATAAGCTCTTTGGCCCTTTCAGCCCAGAACTCCTTGGGATTCTCCTTTGCTTCCCTGTATATACCGGGGTCACTTACAAAGGCCTTTTCCTTCATCTTTTCCGATGGCCAGTATACACCGTCCTTCTTTTCTATCCACTGTGTTCCTTTCTCTGACATACAACCATGAATTGTCTTGTGTTATATAAAAAACTTCACAGGCCGAGGAAGCTTATAAGCCTTCGGCACAAACCACTACGTGGGCAATGAGCACACCGCCCCAGTCCGACCCTCGGGAATGAGGACAACGGGTAGCTAGTGAGCCCCCATTTTTCCAATAAAGTTTTAAACTAAAGGTACGAAATGAGTACGGGATTAAAATGGTAGATTTTGAAACCGTTGAAGGTACCGAAGTCAGGTTTGGAAACAACGACTTCATAGAGGTCTCAAGAAAGAAGGCAATATCAGAAGAAGGAGAGAACGTATTTCTTTCACTGTCGAGAGGATTTTTTGGCGACGACGACGAAAGGATATGGAAGAAGAACTTCTCGATTCCAGACGATGACGAGGTACTTGACGAAATTATAGAAGCATTGAAGAAGCTGAGAAAATAGAATTCGTGGGGCCATAGTGTAGCCAGGCCTAGCACAGCATCTTGACGGTGCGCTGAAGGCAGGCTCCAGATTTTTTGGAGAATTGACCATGGTCCGCGTGGTTCATAGCTGCGCCGTGCCGTGGAATGATATAAATACAGGTTTGCGGCTTTTGCCGAGGTGAAACCTGCAGCCCCCGGTTCAAATCCGGGTGGCCCCATTCAGTTCTTATTCAAAGCAGTTATCCATCCTTGAGTTCCTTGAGAGCGTTTTTCTTCAGCCTCTTGATAGTTTCTTCATCACCATGTATGGCCTCCTCGATGTAGTCTACGAGCTGTTCGGATGCCAGTAAATCATGTACCATGACATAGTCAGCTCCTCTTTCCAAAAAGCTGTTGGCGGCTTTGAAGCTGTTGGAACGTACGACCTTCCTCGCGTCTGTTTCTAGTGATAGTACCTTTTCGGATATATGTCTCTGTGGTGGAGTGGATATTATAATGTCCGCCTTCTTGTAGTTGGCACTTTCCCAGCTCTCATCGTCCATGGCACTTCCAAAGACTCTGTTTTTCAGATCCTCGGCCTCCTCGAAGACCGCGGGATCCACATCTATTACCACAAACTCTTTGTCACATCCCTTCAGATATTCACCTATCCTCTCTCCCTGTACGTCGTAGCCCACCAGTATTATATGGTTTTCCAGCTCGGTGGTTATCTGTGTGTTGTACCTCCTGAGGCCTTCCGGCGTATCGAAGGGAAGATTTTTCGAAAGCCAGTTCTGTATGCTGTGTGAGTAGTTGTCTGTGAAGGTTGTTGTAATCATCGTAACTGTTGTGGCAAGTATTATTCCCTGGAACACCGGGGTGGATATTGCACTCATCAGATATGCCTGTATGGCTATTATTAGCACGAACTCACTGATCTGGTCCAGGGTCAGGGCACACCTGTAGGCAGTCCTCTTGCTGTAACCATAGTGCATCAACGAAAGGGCAGTTAAAAGAGGCTTTACGAAGATAACGGTGAGTACTATGAGAAGGGCTATTCCCAACGTAAGGGAATCAGGGAACACAACAAGGGCTCCCAGCGAGAAGAAGAAAACCGCTGCGAAGAAGTCCTTCAAAGACTCCGTGCTTTCTATCAGTTCTATGTTGTAAGGGAACTTGGAGAAAGCAAGACCCGCAAAGAAGGCACCCACTACTATAGATATTCCCACAAACTGTGAGATAGCTATCATTACTGTAAGTATGGATATCCCCAGGAGTAGCATAAGCTCTTCGGAATGGCCGGACATCTCGAACAGCCATGGAAATACAAACCTCCGGAAAAACAATGAAAATAAAAACATACCTCCACCAACGGCCAACGCGTATGCTACGCCAACGTTAAACAGGACGGGGCTTAACAGCAAGATAAGAACTATTGCAAGTATATCGTGTATGATGTCTGTTGCCTCGGCCAGCCTCGCGTACAGGAGTTCTATGGTCGCGTACTTTTCGGATAGCTCCGTCCCTGTGAGAGATGAACTAAAGACCAGGGCGGCGCTTATGTATATCGAGTTGAGTGTTCCAAAGCCCGCGAAGTACAGGGCACCGAAGAAGCCCAGCCCCAGTCCTGTTATATGTACACCGGTGCTGAGGAGACTTCCTCCTATTTCGTGTTTAAGTTTATCTGGTTCCAGCTTGGCTCCGAATATGAAAACCACAAAGGCTATTCCCCACTGCAGTAGTTCCAGCAGTCCTTCCTCCGATAGGAACATTCCACCTATAAGGCCTGCTATTATGTAGGCAGGGATCGTGACCTTGAAGGCCTTGTGGAATACCAACAGAAGTAAAGCTGAAAGTACGAAAACCGCCGCAAACGTGTATATAACTCCTATCATAGTCTAGCCTCCCAGTCTATTATCTGTTTGTCACCTTCCACAGCTTTTTCGAAGAGCTCGGGGTCTTCCAAGAACGACTCTATGTACTCGGTCATCTTTTCCGCCGATAGCATCCTTTTTATTATGGCAAAGTCTGCGCCCATATCGTAAACTCCTGCTGCATCATCTCTGTCCTTTGCCCTGAGGAAGGTTACAGCACCTTCCTTCTTATCACCCAGTATCCTCCTGTTGACGGCACTGTCCATGGCCATGCTGATTATTATATCGGCCCTTTTCAGGCCTATGGATCTTCTCATTTCCTCGTGTTTCAGATCACCAAAGACGAACTCTGCACCGGACTCCTTTAACATTTCAACATACTTTGGATCCTTGTCTATGACGACGATATCCTCATACTTTTCCTTCAACACAGGAATCAGCCGCCGTGTTATCTCATTGTAACCTACTACGATAGCATGGTTGTTCAGTGTTTTTATGTCAAAGTCGCCCTTCTCTTCCGACTCCATGAACTCAAAGAGATGTTTTACGTGGTCGTAGATCCAGTGGTTGTACTTTATTATGTACGCCGACAGTCCCATGGTCATTATTGCCATTAGGCTAAGATATCCCAGAATTTCATTTCCAACCAACCCTCTACTTACTGCAAGGGCACCTACTACAAGAGAGAACTCACTTACCTGGACCATGTTTATACTTCCAAGGAAGGACGTCTCAAGGCTGAACTTCTCCCTGTCTATGAGATATAACATTATTAGGAAGTTACCTACCATAAGGAGGGTTGAAGCTACTACGGCTTCCTTCCAGTAGACCGTTAGGTATTCGGGCGCAAGACCGAGTCCTATCGTGGCGAAGAAAACCATCATAAAGAAGTCGGTTATTGGTTTGACCTGCTGCTTTAGTTCGTCGCTGTAGGGACTCTGTGCAAGACCAAGGCCCGCTATGAAGGCACCGACTTCCACCGGTACGTCAAGTGCCAGGGACACCGCGATGAACAGAAAGGCCCATGCCGCGCCGTTTATGAAAAGAAGATGTTTGTTTTTGCCAACCTCCTTCACTACCTTTGGTACTACCCACCTTGAAACCGCATAGGAAAACAACCCTAGAACAACCATCACGCCCATTACCTGGAAGAAGTTGATGGCTATTGGTACGGGATTTGTTAAGTCGGGTGCGCTGAACAGTGTCAGATAGACAACTAGTATTATGTCCTGTACTATGAGCACACCCACGTCTATCTTACCGGGAAGCGAGTTTATCTCGTCCTTCTCATCCAACAGTTTAACGATAACGGGCGTGGCACCGAACACTGTACATAGTGCCATGACGATAACTTCAACCATCCCGAAACCAAGGAAGTAGTATATCACAAACGCAAGTGACGTTTGTAAAACGGTCTGCCAGAAGGAAATCTTCAGTATAGGCTTGAGTATATTCCTTATGGCGTCGAACTTGAGCTGTAGTCCCAGAAGAAACAGCAGGAACGCCAGTCCCAGCTCCGACATGAGCTCAAGGAGGGCTGTTTCCTGGACTATGTTGAGAAAGACAGGACCCAGAACCAGTCCGGTTACAAGGTATGCTATTAGATTGGGCTGGTATGTCTTGTGTGCTATGTAACCCAGAACAGTCGCGACCGTAATCAACAACACAAAGTCCCATGTTACAAACAGACCTTCAGTTACGGCTATGTCGAACATTTTATCAGACGGGGGTGCTCAGGCTCCTTAATCCATAACTTTAATTAGCTTCTATTTAAATATGGTATTATGCCTCAGCAGTGTCCCTTTTGCCATTTCATAAACAATAAGCCGGATGACCTCTGGGTAGTTGGAGAAACGGAAAACTTCTATGCCTGGCTGGAGTACCCGGAACCCAGGGCCAAGGGTCAGACCAACATAGTTCCCAAGGAGCACAGGGAGAGCTTGTTGGAGCTTACAGAAGAAGAGTGGAATGAAGCAATGGCCCTGTTGAGGAAAACTGTCCGGAGGATCACGGAGGGACTGGAGGCAGACGGTGTTTCCGTTACTATGAACATCAAAGAAGCAGGAGGGCAGATGGTTCCCCATGCATACATACAGATTTTCCCACGCTTTAAAGAGGATGAAAATGCAGGAACACCGACCGGCGCGATCTTCCCAAAAAGGGAGGAGCTACAGGATGAGGACTTATTCCAGGAAGTTCAGAACCTAATGAACAGCGCCGACGTGGGTTCTGGCAAGCCTCCCAAACAGAGGCCACGTATAGCAAAGGAAGAAGAGGAGAAGGAGGAAACAGAAGACGAGGAACTGGAGGAGGAAGACGAAAGAAATAAAAGTGCTGCTGATCAATGGAAGAGGATGAAGAGAGGAGGCTACTGAAAAAAAACGTACGTGGACCGACTTCCACGCCATTATCCATGCGGCCGTGGTCTAACGGCTAGGACTCGAGCCTTCCATGGGTGCGTCCGGTAAATATTTTTCGGGTGCACAGTCCGGAGCCAGCTCGCTGTCCGGGTTCAAATCCCGGCGGCCGCATCTTTCATTCCTTTGATATGCACTTGCTTATCTTCTTCATCAACTCAAAGAAAAATACTGTTGAAACACCCCCTCCTATCGCATAAATCCACTGATGCAGTTCCGGTGGAATATGTCCAAATACACCTTGCAATGTGGGTAAGTACACTGCGACCAATACAAGTAAAACGGCGGTTGTAGCCGCAACTAACATCCACCTGTTACGAAGGAGATCTATTTCAAATATGGATTTTTCAAGTGAGCGGTAGTTGAAAGACACCATGACTACCATCAGTGCAAAGGTTGTGAAGACCATGGTCCTTGCGGAATCGAGCGTTTCAGTGGGGCTATTTCGAAGAAATACCATGAAGCACATAAGTCCCACAAAAAGGCCCATGGACACTATCAGGAACAGGTTCCTTTTATGTAGGAACCTTTGTTTGGGATCCCTTGGACTGTTTTTCATTATACCACTCGTGGTAGGGTCCACGCCCAGTGCCAGAGCAGGAAACTCTTCTTCTATGACATTAAGGAATAATATCTGCAATGCTATCAGCGGCAGAAGTTCAAAACCCAGGAATATTATGGCCATGGCTATTAAAAATATCTGAGTGAAGTTCATCGAAACAAGGTAGGTGGTAAACTTCTCTATGTTGTTATATATACGTCGACCATTTTTGATTGCGGCTACTATCGTACTGAAGTTGTCGTCCTTCAGGATTATATCGCTGGCCTCCTTTGTTACATCAGTCCCTTTTTCTCCCATTCCTATGCCCACATCCGCCTTCTTCACTGCCGGTGCATCGTTTACACCGTCTCCTGTCATGGCGACTATCTCACCGTGTTCCTGGAGGATCTCCACTATACGTAGCTTGTCCTCAGGACGGGTCCTGGCGAAGATGTGAACGTTCTTTATCGTTTCACGCAGTTCATCGTTATCCATATCGTCCATTTCTTTGGCCGTGATTACTCTAGGATTTTCCGTGAGATTTATTTCCTCAGCTATTGCCCGCGCCGTTTCTTTGTTGTCCCCTGTAACCATATTTACCTCTATTCCAGCCTCTTCGCATATCCGCACGGCCTCCTTTACCCCTTCCCTTGGCGGGTCCAACATACCAACAAAGCCCACAAAGACCATCTCTCTTTCTATACTATCGTCATCAGTTCCATCAGAAATTCCTCTTCTGTAGGCAAAGCCGAGGACCCTAAGTGCATCTCCAGCAAACTCATTGTTCCTCTGCAAAAGCTCTTCCTTTCTTTTATCGGTAAGCTCTTCCTCTTTTCCTTCCTCGAATATATGGCTGCATCTTTCCAAAACTACCTCCGGGGCGCCCTTCATGAAAGCGTAAAGGTTGCCGTCCTCCATTTCATTGACTGTGGTCATCATCTTTCTTTTCGAGGTGAAAAGAATCTCCTTCTTCCTTGGGTGTTTATCTCTTAGACCATTGTAGGAAAGACCCGACTTTTCGGCCAGAGTGGCAAGGGAAGCTTCTGTGGGTTCTCCGTGAATATCGACACTGTTATCGAAATCAACCTCTGCGTTATTACATAAAGCCCCCGTCTTCACAAGCCAGTCCAGGGCCGTGTTTTCGTTTACATCCACCTCCTTTTCCATGTGTTTTATTTTACCTTCGGGTTCGTATCCTCTCCCCTCTACCTCCAGGACTTTCCCGTCGACGTAGACCTTCTTCACGGTCATCTCATTCTTTGTTAGCGTTCCGGTCTTGTCGGTGCATATTATAGTAGTGGAACCCAGGCCTTCAACCGCAAGCATTTTTCGTACGATGGCATTTCTTTCTGCCATGTTTTTCACACCCAGTGATAGTGTGAGAGTCATGGTGAGTGGAAGTGCCTCAGGAACCGCAGCAACTGATAGTGCAAGGGTTACCATGAGGATTTCAACCGGTGGAGCACCCTGGAAAAACCCTACCAGAAATATCAGAAAGGTCAAAATCACGGCTATTATGCCCAGTCTCTTTCCGAGTATCTGTACCTTTCTTTGAAGCGGACTTTCTCTTTCCTCTCCTTGTACCTCTTCGGCTATCTCACCGAGATCTGTGTCCATACCCGTCGCCGTTACTATTGCTTCACATCTTCCGTGGGATATGACGGTCCCTGAGTAAATTTTATCCCCCGCCTTCTTCTCCACGGTCGCGCTTTCTCCTGTCAGTATCGACTCATCCACCTTGAGGTTGGTGACTTCCAGGAGCTCCGCGTCCGCAGGTATTTTGTCGCCCGTCTCAAGTTTCAGAACATCACCGGGCACCACGTTCTTGGTCTCTATTTCCACTATCTTCCCGTCTCTGTAGACCTTTGTTTCGGGTGATGCCATCTCTTTAAGCTTCTCCATGGCCTTTTCGGCCTTCCACTCCTCCACAAAGCCCGTTACAACTATTATAAGGATTATAACTAGAACAAAGTAGAATGTAAGCATCTTATCTGCGAAGAAAGAGATCGTAGCTGCTACGATAAGTATCCACATAAGGACATTCTTGAACCGCCTCAGCAGTATATCAAGTGCTGTTGTTCCTCCCTCCTTCCTCAACTCATTTGGTCTGTGTTCCTCCAGTTTCTTGCTGGCCTCTTCAGAGGAAAGTCCCTTTGTCATGTTTCAATTATTCCTACTCCACTTTAATAAAAAATCCGTCGGATTATATAAATATTGAGAAGGAAAGGTGGACTACATGAAACCCAAGTGGCAGAAAAAGATAGCTAAGGAGAGGGTAGAGATACTTTTCGAAGAGGCCGGGAAGGCTTTTCCCGAGAACAAAAAAAGAGCCGATAGGTACGTTGAACTGGCCAGGAAGATAGCCATGCGTTATCGTATAAAGATTCCGAAAAAGCACAAAAAAAGTTTCTGTGGGGAATGCAAGAGCTATATTAAACCCGGTGCTAACTGCGATGTGGAGCTTGACAGCGACGAAAAAATTTCGAAGTGGAAGTGCCTGGAGTGTGGACATATAAAAAGGTATCAGTACAAGGGATAGCTTAACCTTTAAAAACCTTAACGTTGTATTAAAGTCAGTGGATTGATATGGTAACAGTTTACGATGTGAGACCCAACCAGCTCATACAGGCTGTGGCAGAGGAACTCAAGGAAACAGAAGAAATAGATCAACCCGATTGGAGTCTCTTTGTTAAGACATCCTCAGCTAAGGAGAGACCACCAGAGCAGGAAGACTGGTGGTATATGAGGTGTGCCTCTCTTCTGAGGAAGGTATACATAGACGGACCGGTTGGGGTCAACAGGTTGAGAAGAGAATACAGCGACAGGAAGGACATGGGACACGCACCCGACCACTCACGCCCCGCCAGCGGTAAGATAATAAGAGTGGCTTTGCAGCAGCTCGAGGACGCAGGGTTTATAGGAAAGGAGAAAGGCGAGGGCAGGAAAGTAACTTCCGAAGGACGGTCCTTCCTGGACAATATATCGAAAAAGGTCAGGGAAGGATATGATGGATAGAGAAGAAATAGAAAGGATAAAGGAGCAGAAGAAAAGGGAGCTACAGGAAAATAAAGATAATAGTAGCAGGGAAAGGGAGATGGAGGAGGAGCTCGAAAGAAGAAGGAAACAGGCCCTCCGGAAGGTGCTTACCAAGGACGCGAGGGAGAGACTGAGCAGGGTCAAGCTTGCAAACAGACAGATGGCACAGCAGCTCGAAACATATCTTATACAGCTAAGTCAGTCCGGTCAGCTGAGGGATAAGATAGACGGCGATAAGCTCAAAAGCATACTAAAGTCTATAAAAAACGAACAGGAAAGGGACTGGAATATAAAGAGGAGATAGTATGGCTTCAAGAAAGACAAAGGGAAAGAAAAGAAGACTCATAAAGAAGAACAGACTGTCCGATGCTCCGATATGGGCTTCCATACGGAAGTATGGGATGAAGAGAAGCAGGACCAGACGTATAAGGGTCAACAAGAACAGACACTGGAGAGACTGATTTAGATGGATGAGAACGTATTTTCTATTCCCCTGGATGTAAAGAAGGTCGTGAGAAGAAAACGGGAAGCCAGGGCTGTGCGTGAAGTGAGAAGGTTTGTCAAGAAACGTACTGATAAGACCGTAAAGATAGACCAGAGCATCAACGACAGGATATGGGAGAGAGGTGCAAAGAAGCCACCTTCCTCCGTGAGGGTTAGAATAGTTGATGCCGGTGATTACGTAATTGTCCAGTCCCCTGAGAAGGAAACCGTTTCCGAGAAGGAGTTCCTCTGTGAAGAGTGTGGGAAGAAGTTCGCGACCGAGAAGGGACTGGAGGTTCATATATCAAGGGCACACGGTAAGGATGAGAAACCAGATGAAGAAGAACCCGATGAGGAAGAAGGTTATGTGTGTGATGAATGCGGAAAGAGCTTTGAAACAAAGCGAGGACTTTCTATACACGAGTCACAGTCCCATGGAGATGAAGGAGAGGAGGACAGGGAGATGTATGAGGACGTTCTGGGCGGAAGTATATCCGATGCAAAGGAAAGGATAGAGGAGATGGACGACCCGGACTTTGAACTGCTTCTTGAGATAGAGCAGGAAAACAAGGACAGAAAAGGGATGAAGAAGTTCCTCGAGAAAAACCTTAACTGATATTTCTGCGGATACTATGATCAATATAAAAAAGGCAAGCTTTGATGGAGATTCGAATCTAGGCCTACATACAGAGGCCACGGATAAGTTCTGTCTTATGGATCCCACACTATCAGGAAAATGTCGGGAGGCAGTCGAGGATGTTCTGGACGTCGAGGTAATAGGTACAACAGTGGCTGGTTCTAGGATGTCAGGTATATTCTGTGCAGCAAACTCAAACGGAGTAGTCCTGCCCAGAAATGCCGAGACAGAAGAGATCGAAACAATAAGAGAAACAGGAATAAGGTGCGAGACAGTAGATACAAAACAGACAGCACTGGGTAACCTTATACTTGTCAACGACAGTGCATGTGTGGTTTCTGAAAGACTCGTCGGAGCCAAGGAGGACCTGGAAAGAATCTTTGATGTTCCTGTCAGGTCTGCAAGCATAGCCGGTAGAGATCTACTGGGGAGCAGTTCCGTTGTAACAAACAAGGGTCTTTTGTCACATAGGGACATAACTGATGAAGAGATAGATGTACTTGAGGAGATCTTTGGTCTAGAGTGTGGTAGAGGAACTGTAAACTTCGGAGTTCCTTTCGTGGGTGCCTGTATAGTTGCCAATAAAAAAGGAGTTCTTGTGAGTGAAAAAACAACAGGACCCGAGCTGGGTAGGATAGAAGAAGCACTTGTTAGAAACAGAGAGGTATGATTCGATATGTTTTCCAAGTTCAAGGACAGGGTAAACGATGCACTCGCCAAGGCAAGCAAGGAAATCACAGAAAAGAAGCTAACCAGGGAGGACCTGGAAAGGGTCTTCGGGGATCTTAAGATATCACTTCTTCAGTCAGATGTTGCCATGGAAACCGCCGAGGAAATATGCTCAGACCTCACGGATAAGCTAGAAGGCAAGGAGGTCAAGAGAACCGAAGCAGAGAATACAATAAAGGAGAGCTTCAGATATACGGTCAAGAATATACTTTCAGTTAACGTTCCGGATGTTGTAGACAGTATAAAGTCATCGGACGACGTTTCACTTGTTCTCTTCCTTGGTTTTAACGGATCCGGTAAGACATCTACACTTGTCAAGTTTGCTTCTATACTGAAGAACGAGGGATTTGAGCCGGTTCTTGCTGCAGGTGATACATATAGAGCCGCATCCATAGAGCAGCTGGAGAAGCATGGGGACAAGCTGGACCTTAAGGTTGTAAAGCACGACTACGGTTCCGATGCCGCAGCCGTTATATACGATGCCATGGAGCATGCAAAGGCAAACGACAGGAAGGTAGTACTGGCCGATACTGCAGGCAGGTCCCATTCAAACACAAACCTCATGGATGAGCTGAAAAAAATATGTCGGGTAAACAGCCCGAACTGGAAGATACTTGTTATAGACTCCCTTACAGGAAACGATTCCGTGGAACAGGCCAGGAGGTTCGAGGATGCAGTAGGTGTGGACGGCGTCGTCCTGACCAAGATGGATGTAAATGAAAAGGGCGGTGCAGCCCTTTCGGTTGCACATACCCTCGGTAAACCGATATTATACATAGGCACCGGGCAGGAGTACGAGGACCTTGAGACCTTCAATCCCGAAGCAATCTCCCGAAGCATTTTGGACTAGTTCTAATCTTTTTATTTAATGCAGAATTAGAAGTAGATATGTCTGTATTCAGAAAGTACGACATCCGCGGTTCTTATCCTGATGAAATCAACGGCGAAAAGGCGAAGAAGATAGCCAAGGCCTTTGTAGAAGTAAAGAATCTCCACGGAAAAACAGTAGCAGTCGGTAGGGATGTTCGGAAGAGCTCTCCGGGGATAGCCGAGGCAGTAAAGGAGGGCCTCCTTGAGCAGGGATGTGACGTTGTGGACATAGGAACTGCGGCGACGCCCATGGTATACTATACGGTGGTTGAGCACAGTCTAGCGGGTGGAGCAATGGTAACAGCCTCTCATAATCCTGCAGGGGATAACGGTGTGAGGTTCTGTGAGGGCATGGGACTGGATCTCACATATGAGGCGGGTATAGAGGAGATGGAAAAAATATACCAAAGAAGTTTCAAACCCAGGAAGGCGGGAGAACTCACAAAGAAAGATGTTGTGCCCGGCTTTGTGGATAAGGTTTCTTCTTCCGTCGATCTAAGCGGTGATTTCAAGGTTGTCTTGGACCCCGGCAACGGTTCTTCTGCCCTGTTTGCATCAGAAATATTTGAAAAAATGGGATGTAAAGTTGTAGAGATAAACTCGGAGATAGACGGTGAGTTTCCTGCAAGGGGACCCGATCCCGTCGAAAACATAGGCACCGTTGGAGATGTTGTTGTGGAAGAGGATGCAGATCTGGGGATTGCCTTCGATGGCGACGGTGACAGGGGCGTGTTTGTTGATGAAAGGGGCCAGAGGGTCGACAACGATGTGCTTTTAGCACTTTTTGTAAAGCACCTGGTCGAAGAAGGAGATGTTGTTATACATGACGTCAAGTCATCGAGGTTGGTTGAGGACATGGTGAAGAAGGTCGGCGGCGAAGACGTTCCCTTTAGAGTGGGTATGAGCTACATAAAGAGAGAGATGATAGGGAGAGAGGCAAGGATCGGAGGCGAGTACACGGGCCACTTTTTCTTCAGGGAGAACGACTACTACGATGATCCGTACTATGCTGCGGCCAGGCTGCTTGAACTGATGGACAAAGAAGACAGGCTTTCGTTGTTGGTTGGGGACCTTCCAAAGTACCATTCGTCCCCTGAAATTAGGCTGGTGTGTACAAACAAGGAGGAGGTTCCTGAGCTCCTGAAGAAGGACTTCTCAGACAAGAGGATAGTAGACAAGGACGGTGCCAAGATATACTTCGACGATGGATGGGCCCTTGTCAGACCCTCCGGAACAGAGGACAAGGTATCTATACGGTTTGAATCTGAAACAGAGAAAGGACTTTCAGATATAAGGAACATGGTAATGGAAAGGGTAGAAAGATACGTTCAAGACTAGACGTCCTACGGCACCGAACTCTCGAAAAATTCTAGAACCGTATTTACCAGCGGAATCTCCAGTTCATAGAGCATACCCATCTTTATACCGTAGTATGCACCGAAGCCTATGAAGGCCTCGTAGAGTAGAATTGCTATAAAGGAGTATATGAGATATTCCCGGAAGTCCATATCAGTCAACCCCGAAAATATTGCAACCCAGTCCCCACCTATCAGTGGAGTCATCCTGAAAATAAGTATGGAGAACTTGCCGTTCTTATCGAAGGCCCAGTTCAGAAACCTCCATATCCTTGTGTTCTTCCTCTCCTCACTTACGATTCTTTCCCCGAGCCACCGGAACAGTAGAAATACAACGCTGTTTCCTATCAGTATAAAAACAGACGATATTAACACTACTGCTGCTACTTCTGCAACGGTTTCCGTTGCAAATAGCACGTATGCAACTGTAGCTACTTCATCCGGTGCTATCCAGAAAAGCATCAGTCCCCTTAAAACGGATACAAAAATCAGAGCCTGTATTCCGTGTGTATGGATGAGGTACTCGGTGATTTCAGCACCTCTGCCGAGTATACTGGATACGATACCCTTTAACATTGTTTAAAACCTTCCTTATCGCAGATCTACCTTCTTATCCCACATTCTCCTTGCCAACTTTCCTTCGTACATCATTTTCCGTTTGAGCTCCTCTCCACGGTCCTCCTTTCTTTTTCTGTGTTCTTCCAGGAAGCTGTTCAGTTTTTCTGCAAGTATCTCCTTTATCTCACCCGTCAGCATCTCGCCGCTGCTGTACTTTCTCCCTATCTCCTCCAACCGGTCGTCGTTCTCCATAAAGAGGTTTTTGAGCCACTGGTAAGCAACATCTACTGAGAGATCTGCGCCCTTCTTCCTGTGTTCCTCCTTAGTTACCTGGCCTCCCGAGTAGGCCTTTTTCATAACCTTCTCCCTTACCTCTGCGGGAGAGTCATCTAGCATTATTGCACTTCTTGGTTTGGATGACGACATTTTACCTTCTGGTCCTGTCAGAGCTGGTATAAATTTGCTGTGTATCTGTGCTGCTTTGTGGTATCCTAGCTTCTCTGCTATGTCTCTCTGGGCCCTCCAGTATGTATCCTGATCTATGGCCGCCGGTATAAGGCACCTCTTTTTCTCAAAGAAGGTAGGTATCATCTGCACAGCAGGGTAGAATATCATGCCGATGTTGGTTGAGCTATTGAATCCAAAAACACTGCTGGCCACGGAGAAGTTTATCTTCTCTGATATCTTAACCGCGGCTTCGTACATGTTCCCCATGTACTCCTTGTTTTTGAAAACAAAGGTTCTGTCGGGATCAAGGCCCACGCCCGCTATATCCATTATATTTTTCTCTGCATATGACTCTATCTCCTCTGTGGTCCCATCACCGGTCCAGTATCTCTCGTCGTCTGTTACCTGTATGTAGAGGTTTACGTCGAACCTCTCCTGGAGCCATTTGCTAAAGTAGAAGGGTATTATATGGCCTATGTGCATGGGACCAGAGGGCCCGATTCCTGTGTATAGAAAGAAACCATCCCCTCTTTCGTGGTCCTTTAGAACCTTACCAAGGTCTCTGTGGGAGAAGAAGTAGTCTCTGCGAAGATACATATGATCCTCGCCGGCCTGTTTTTTTATGTCCTTCTTGAGCTTGTCGGTTATTATTTCTGTCCCGAACTTCTCCACAAGTTTTCTGTAGTCTACGTTTCCCTCCACGTCCCATGGTGTTACCTCAAAGCCGTTGTCTTGCATATTAACCAATAAAACTAATTCATTGGATTGTTAATAAGTTTACTGGAAATCAGTTGTGGGATGCCAATAAAATCCCAGAGCGATTACCCTTAAACGGTATGCTGTGATAATATAAAAGCGGCTCTCGGGCTTCTTACCTTCACATATTTAAGCTTTAGGATTAATCACTTTCAAGGGGTGAAAAATATGGAAGATTCCAAATCTCACTGTGACGAGTACGAAAAAAGGATACAGGAGCTTGAAGAAGAACTCGATGGCCTGAAGAGGTACTTTGGTGAGGACAAGTACGAGCAAAACCTAGAGGACGGTGACTTTGGTTCCGCACTTGAAGTTATAGAGAAATGTGATCTTGGTGACAAGGTCGAAGAGCTGTACGAAGAGGCTATGTCACGAGGAAGCCACATGGATGCACTAGATGTCGCAAAGAAGCACGATCTGGGTTTCGAAAAGAAAAGGAAAGCCGCAGAGCTGTTACTCGAAGGGGATGCTACGGATGCCGAATCAAGGGATGAGTATGAACAGAGGTTCGATGAAATAGTTGACAACCATTCCCTGTATGAGATTCTAGACGACGAAGAGATTCAAGAGAAAAAAGAGAGAAAGAAAAGGAAACTCATAGGAAAAGCTTCATTGAAATACAGGGACTCCGATCTCCGCGAAAAGTATGAGATAGCTAAAAAGTGGTTTTCGGAAGAAAAAGAAAAGGAAGCTGCTGAGAACTTGCTCAAAGATCAAGTAGAACATGCAGACTGGGCAAAAGAATACAAAAGGCTGGCCAAGATGGCAGTGGGTGATTATGGTCTCGGAACCGATGCAGTTGGATATATCTGTGACAAGATGACCGACAAGGAAGGAGTAAGAGCCCGGACTAAGTATCCATCAGAAGCGCTGAAAATAGCCAGGAAGTATGGACTTGACGCCAAGTTCGAAGAGATTTATCGCGAAATGGTTTCCGATAATCCAAGTCGTGCGTGGAAACATGTCGACCCATCAGAGCTTTCTGAGTCCTTAGCAGAAGAGACCTTTGATAAGGCCTTTGAATCGTTTAAACTCACAACGACTTTGGATGTAGCTGATAAGTGTGGTTTAGACAGAGACAAAGCAAACAAGGCTGCCCGACAGTTGTATAAAATTCGAATGTCCAACTCAAACTTCGATGGAGCTATAGAAATTGCAGAGAAATACGACCTAGGCGACAGTCTTGTCAAGAATGCAAAGGGTGCCAAGGAAGGGATTGAAGAAGCTTAGAAACTTTTGAAGCATGGGCTGGAATTAGTTGTTCCAGCTCTACAGCTGGCACCTGGTTCCCTATCTAAACCTCTCTTGTTATTATGTAGTCTGCTAGACCCCTGAGAAATTGAACTATTTCAGGATCTATGACATCTTCGTCTAGATCCTCCTTTGCTTCATTGGCAAGTTTTGTAGTGAGGTTTCTTGAATATTGATAGGATCCGGTTTCTCTGACTATTTCCCGTATCTTCATTACTTCTTCCTCTGTTATGTCCTTCTTTCCGAGTGAACTCTTTATGATACGTTTTTGTTCTTTGTTGCCCCTTTCGAAGGCCTTTACAACCAGAAGAGTCTTTTTACCTTCCTCAAGATCGGATCCAATGGGCTTACCTAGCTTCTCTTCGTCGCCGTATAGTCCCAGGAGATCATCGTAGACCTGGAATGCCTTTCCCGCCTTTTCGCCGTATGTTCTGAATATTTCCTTCTGTTTCTCGGTTGCACCTGCAAAGATCGCTCCAAGCTCAAGCGGCCCTGCCATGGTGTACTGAGAGGTCTTAAGATAATGTACCGTGAGGACATCTTTCTCCGTGACGTCTTCCAGCTTCTTTTCGTTGAATGTCACGTCCAGAACCTGTCCGTATCCGGTGTGTCTGTGTATCTCTTCAAACTTGTCCATTACCGCTATCTTTGTTCTGTCGTCGAAGTCACTTCTGATTATCTGGGACACAGCAAAGGAGTTTGATATGTCTCCTACTATTATTCCCATATTTTCACCGAACTTTTCTGGCCTTTCGCCATTGAACTCTCTTTTATGGTATTCCTCGTACATTTTATGTAGGGTATCGTCACCTCTCCGGAGGACATCTTCGTCCATGATATCGTCGTGTATCAGTAGGTAGGACTGAAGGGCCTCTATGGACAGTGATGCTGGTATAAGTTTATCGAGATCCTCGCCGCCTGTGCCGAGGTATCCTGCTATTATCAGAGCAGGTCTTACCCTTTTCCCTCCTCTCATCGTATAGTCTTCCAGATAGTCTATTACCGTAACACCCTCAGAATGTATCTTTTTGGCTCTCTTTTTGTGCTCTTTGAACTCCCTCTTGAGCTCCTTGTTTATGAGGTCACGCCATTCCTTGAGTTTTTTAACAGAGTTCTCCATCCTGTCCTGATCTATTTCGGTATTTTCCAGTTCCATTGTATCACCAAACCATGGGTTTTTCTTGCTTATAAATATTCGTCATTTTTACAACCCCACTAACGTCTCATGTCTAATGTGATGTTATGTATTCCCTGAGTTTGCCCGTTATCACTGTCTCCGTTTCGTTTAGGTCCTCTAAGTTCTTGTTTCCTGTTACAAACATCGCCGTCCTGAGCTCCTCCACCATGGCTTCCACGGTCCCGACAACACGGTCCTCGTTTTTTAGTGCAGGTTCCAGGAATGGTGCTGCTGCAGCGGCTGCCCTTGCGCCCAGTGCCAGTGACTTGGCTATATCAAGCCCCGAACGTATTCCACCGCTTGCTACTATATATGGATGGTGCTCTGACGTTTCTACAACTGACGCTGCCGTGGGGATTCCCCAGCTCTTAAATATTCTACCTACTCTTGCCTTTTTCTTATGTCCGACGGCCTCTGCTCTACGTGACTCAATATACGGCCACGACGTTCCTCCCATGCCACCTGTGTTTATAATGTCCACTCCTATGTCACTGAGTTTTTTGGCAAGACTCCCTGAAATACCACAGCCCGTCTCCTTTACCATAACCGGAACGCTTAGCATTTCTACCACATCCTTCATTGCGGATATACAGCCTCTTGCATTGACATCGCCCTCTGGTTGCGCGGCCTCCTGTGCAAAGTTCAGATGAACTGCGAGTGCATCTGCATCTATCATATCCACCAACTCCTCGAGTCTTTCTATGTTGTACTCCCTTAGCTGCGCTGCTCCTATGTTTCCGTAAACCAAGGATGTGGGTGCAACATCCCTTACAACCGAGTAGGTTTCTGCGAGAGATCCGTCCTCCAGTGCTGCCCTCTGGCTGCCTACTCCGATTCCTATATTACATTCCTCGGCCGCGGCGGCAAGTCTTCTGTTCAACTTTTTACCTCTTTCACTGCCGCCGGTTATGGAGTCTATTAGGATAGGTGCGTCCAGAGTCTTTCCGAGCATTCTGCAGGAGGTATCTATTTCGTCCTTGTTTATTTCCGGGAGGGCCTTGTGAATAAGCTTTACATCATCGAATCCGGCATCTCCACAGTCGACGTCCTCCTCCTTGGTTATTCTTATGTGGTCGTCCTTCCTCTTTGAGATCTGTTCAGACATTTTATCAAAGAAAGTTTGATGATGCTGTTTTAAATCTTTACCTGTCCTTGTGCCTTTCTATTAACTCGATTACTTTCTTCTTCACATCCTTTGCACTTCCCCGTGTTACCCATATTACCTTGCCCTGGTCTTCGTACCTATCGATTAGATTTACATGTAGTGTTGCGATCAGGAGCTTGTCGGATTCGATAGCCATCTTTAACATTTCACTGAAACTATCGGAATAGAGTTCCATTACACCTATCTCATCTATAGCTACTATATCCGAATCTGCCATATCCTCCATAACCTTCTTTGAGAACCTTTCAACACCCTCTACGTTGACCTTGTACTTGCTCACAGAAGGTCCTTCGTCTATCTTGACCGAAGCCAGTACGCCCTTGTCCCCTGTTTTTATATCCTTTATCCTAAATCCAGTCCTATCCCCGTTTTCTCTTATCTCTGGCGTGAAGAAACCACATACCTCACCGTCGAGTTCTTCAAGAACTTCCTTCAGTAGTCTGGTCTTTCCGGACCCTGGTTTCCCAGTTAGAAAAATATTCATTCTTTTACCATCCCCGGTTGGAATAATACCCCAGAAACCTATGGTTAGTTGTAGGCCTATATTTTTAAGTTTTTCGACTAGTCGGCGTAGTCTGTTAGATCCTTTTCACCGAAGTGTTTCTTCCTCGCGGACTTCATAGTTCCCGACACGCCCAGGGACCTCATCGACACTTTTACATCACCTATCCTTTCTATAAGTCCCATGGCAAGCCTTACCTCGCCAACGTGGTTATGGTTGCATTTTATCAAACCACGCTGTTTGTCTTTGTCCCACACATCCTTTATCAGCCAGAAGTTTATCTCGCCTGTGTGGACCTCCCCGAACAGATCAAGTATTGAGCTCCACAGAGCATTTATTATATCGCCAAACCCCAGGTCGTTCTCCGCGACTACTTGAAATGCTATATACCTTTTCTTCTCTCTCATAGACGACGGAAGCGTCTCAGGTCTGGACATAAGTTTTAATTACCATTCGGTGTATATATTATTGGAGGTATTATGACAGATGCAAGGGCACGTTTCTCAAGGACTGAGCTGAAGAACTTCCTGAGGGAACTGGCCAACCAGGTCGAGAACGGAAAGGTGGGAATAGAAATTCCAGGCTATTCAAAGGGCAACCAAAAGAT
Organism: Candidatus Aenigmatarchaeota archaeon; assembly: GCA_003550625.1. Taxonomy (GTDB): domain Archaea; phylum Aenigmatarchaeota; class Aenigmatarchaeia; order PWEA01; family PWEA01; genus PWEA01. The sequence goes on along the minus strand of PUKU01000032.1, from coordinate 458 downwards.
AACCCCGGAGCAACCTGTTGATGTTCTCTTTAAAAAAGGAAAAGACGAGAGAAGAATGACCATAGAGATCGACCTGAAGGACAGAAGAAATATCTAGATCTCCTCTACGCCGTCCTTCTTTATACTTCCACCCAGCTTCTTCCTATTTTCAGATACTATACTACTGGGAGTTTTTGTTACCGAACTTATTGCTTCGGATGCATCGACATCAAGTACCTTTACAAGAGATGCAAGATCCCTTCCGCCCCTGAGCTCATACCTGTTTCTGGCTCCTGATGTAACTATGAAGTCGACACCGTACTTTTCACAGAGCTCCAGAGACTTCTTCATGTGGTTCAGAACGTGGGCCCTTACCTTTCCGTAGGTTTGGTGCAGGTCATGGAATACAAAGCCTATGGCCACACTGTTTTCAGATGCCATCCTTGCTGTTTTGTGGTCCATGCCAGGATCCTTTCTTT
>PUKU01000052.1 GCA_003550625.1 Candidatus Aenigmatarchaeota archaeon | reverse complement strand
TTGTGGCGGGTCTAATAGTCTCCGGTCTGATAATATACGTCGTGACTTCTATATTTTCCAAGAAGAGGGGACTCATGACTGCGGTTTTTACAGCTCTCGTGGGATCGATCATATATACCTTAGCCGGAACATTTTCGGGTTTCTTTGCAACCCTGTTGGGTGGCTTGGCCTGGTTGCTTGCCTTGAAACATTTTTACAACATGGGATGGTTTAGGTGCTTTATAGTTGCCTTGGTGATATGGATCGTTGCCGGTGTTGTTGATTCTATACTACCTACTGTAATCGGACCTCTTTGATAGTTGTTTAAAGTTCGGTTAGCTCGTATTTTCTTTCACCGAGACCTATTTTTTCACCGTGCTTTATCTGTATCTCTGGATCTATAAGCTCCCTCAGCTGGAAGGTTCTTTTCCCTATGAGATCCAGGGAGGCCTGATCTACTGCGACGGGGTCGTTTGAAATCAGTACTCCTATGTCGTCTGTCATGGGCCTTTGTTTTTCGTTGACGCAGTCACACTTTTTTGTTATGTTTAGGAGGAAGTTTATGAACAGGGCGTTTTTGTCCTTGAGAGCTCCCTTTGCATACTCAGCTATCCTCCTCTGAAGTTCCTTTCTCGGTGCAGCGGTCCATGGTATCTTTATGGCACCTTCTGGGCATGTACCGACACAACCACCACAGCCTACACACCTGTCCTGATCTATGTTTGCACTCTCCGATATACCTGGAATCCTACTTGACTTTATTTTTATCGCATCCACAGGACAGTCTTCCACGCACTTTTCACAGGCTATACATTCCCTTCTTCTGATCTTCAGACGAAAGGCCTTGTGCATCTCCATCTTTCCTGCCTTGTTTCCGAGACCCATTCCGACGTTTTTCAGAGCACCACCGTAACCTGCTCCGAGATGTCCCGTCATATGTGAAACAACGAGAAGGGAGTCGTAGTCCTCCAGGGCCCCACCGACCCTGACTTCATCAAATATCTTCCCATCTACTTTTATCATCATTTCCTCCCTACCCCTTTCTCCATCTGCTATAACGATGGGTGCAAAGTTGAAGCCGTTGTCCCGGGCCACCTTTATGTGGCTGGAGGCCAGGGCCCTTGGGCTGTTGTAAAGAACAGTGCAGTCCATTAGAACACAGTCCTTGCTTTTTTCTGCTACGGAACTGTAGATAGGTTCTATCCACTCAGGTTTTAGGTGTGTGTTGCTTTTTTTTCTCACCGAAGTGCATCTTCAGAGCTATCCTTCTGTTCTTTGAGAAATCTTCCAAAAATGGTTCCAGTTTTCCCGCAAGTTCTTCTGGATCTATCGAATCAACGTCGGTCTTCCAGAGGTATACATTTGCCATTTCGACACCTTGTGTATGGTGGGCCGGCCGAGATTTGAACTCGGGTCTGGGCGCCCCGAACGCCCGATGCTAGTCCACTGTAGGCCACCCTGCTCTTTTTTACCCACTTTTCGTGAACGGTATGCGAACAAAGGGTGGCTGGCTACACCACCGGCCCATGGGTGAAAATATTTAACCCGAGATTATAAAAATATGTCTTGGTGTGTTTTACCATGGACGTTAAAGAAGTACTAAAAAAGTACAACCTGGAACCAAAGAAGTATAGGGATCAGATATTTATAGCCGATGAAGACCTCCAGAGAGAGGTCGTGGACCTTGCCGAACTGGACCGGGAAGACCACGTACTTGAGATAGGTGCAGGATTGGGAAACCTTACTAAGTATATAGCCGAAATTTGTCCCGTTACAGCTGTTGAAAAGGATGGTCGTATGGCTGCTGTTATTAGGCACCTGGACATGGAAAATATATCAGTTCTCCATAGGGACATCATGTCAACCCACCTCGGTAATCTGAACTTCAACAAGATAGTCTCAAACCTGCCCTACTCTGTATCCACTCCCCTGACCTTCAAGCTTCTGAAAATGGACTGGAACCTGGCGGTTTTGATATATCAAAAGGAGTTTGCCCATAGGATGGTCAGTAAGCCCGGAACCACAGAAAACTCACGTATGGCCCTCAAGGTCCAGTACTACTGTGATGCAGAGATAGTCAAGGAGATACCGTCGAATATGTTCTATCCAGAACCCCTGACGGACTCCGCTATCGTGAGGCTTAGAAGAAAGGACGTAGAGGAGAAAAGCACCGGCTTCTGGAAGATAGTCAAGGCAGCGTTTCACCATAAAAGAAAGAAGGTAAAGAACTCACTGAAGGATTCGGCCCAGTTTCTTGGTATCGAGAAGGACGATATAAAGGATTTGGAGAAAAAGCTTCCCGATAAAAGGGTCTACGAATGTTCTATAGAGGACTTTGAGGAGATAGAAGCGTTGCTTGAACAGGTTATGTAGTGCCTAAATATCGTCAAACTCGGATAGATCTTTTTTTCTAAGTATATCCTGCCATTTTTTTCTGTAATTTCTGTACCTCTGGTCGAACTTTTCCCTGGGAGTTTCTTCCACTCCGAGTTTTTCAAGTGCCCTCTTCACCTCTTCCAGGGCTTCTTCCTGTCCGTCTTCGTCCGTTAGTTTTTCAACCTCTACAATTCTACCGTACCCTGGCGTGTGATCTATACAAACCTTTAACCCGTCCCAGTGGAAACGGTGTCTCTTTCTGTACCACTTTATATCTACCTCATGGCCCAGTGCTTCAAATAGCCTTCTTACAGCTTCAAACTCGTTCTTATGTATGGTGATTTCTATTTCTTCCCGGGCCTTCTCGTGTATCTCACCGTCCTTCATCCATATCTTGGCCGATTCCTCACTCTTCTGTATCCTCAGATCGTTTTCTCCTGAGAAGTAGATGGTTACCTGCTTTTCTTTACCTCCATCTTCGCCTTCTTTTTTCATTCTTTCCAGAAGTCTCTGGTAGTCGTCCTCCGTGATAAAACTTCTTATTTCGACCTCCCTCATCAACACACCTAGTCTTAAAGTCTTTCTGGTTGGATTTAAATCTTACAGAACCATGAGCAGAAGTGCCACAGCTAGAGGTACAGAAAAGTTGTCGTCAAGTCGTGGGAGTGATTCCACAAATGCACCGACAAGTGAAACCAACAGGGCCTGCACCGGAGATACAAAAACAAGTGAGATAATGAAGGCGGTTGTAAAGAATGCAGAGAATCCCTCGAGGCTTTTCTTTTTGCTGTATGGTATAGACGTGTTGCCAAGGTGAACGCCCACGAGAGTCGATGCCGAGTCGCTGACAGATAGTACAAGAACTGCAACCACAGCCGCCGTTTCGGGGAACACTATGAAGGTGAATCCAACGGCCAGCATGAACATTATAGCTCCGTAGAACGGTCTTTCCTTTACCTCGACTTCCCTTTCGAAAGACTCAAGAAACCTACAGGCCTCGTCCTCTACCTTCTCCCACTCTTCGACTCTCACCGGAAGTTTCTTTCTGATGTACTCCTTCTTTTGGATCCACCACGAGAGGAACAGTAGGAATGTTGCTATAGATAACGCTGCTAATCCCGTAATGGTCTTATCTAAAAAAATCGTGGTCACTGCTAGTAAAACACCTGATAGATGTACAGACTGTCTCTTTATTTCTCTGTGATTCAGGTAACCACCGAGCTAATATTTCTCAAGAGCCAACTTAAGTCTGTTGTTTTTTTTTGTATAACATGGGTTATATGAATTATCCGTGAGACTGTATAGAATAAAGAAAAGAAAAATATCAGGGGTCAGTTAGACTGACCTCAGTTTATTTTGACCTTTTTTACGTAGGGTGTTTCACCCTTTTCCACTTTGACGCTGTTGTCCCTGAGTACCCTTCGGAAGTCATCGTGTTGATCCTTTGCAAGAATGTTCACAGCCTTGCCTTCTTCTCCTGCTCTGGCCGTTCTTCCTATTCTGTGCATATACTGTTTGCTGTCGTTTGGAATGTCGTAGTTGTAGATGTGTGAGATTCCATCTATGTCAAGGCCTCTTGCTGCCACATCGGTGCAGACCAGTACATCTACGTTACCGGCTTCAAACTTTTCCATTGCTTTATCCCTTTGTTTCTGTGAGAATCCACCGTGGATTGCCTGTGCCCTTATGCCTTGGTTCTTTAAGTTCCTTTCTACGAACTCAACGGTTCTTCGTGTATTACAAAAAACCATGGATAGATCCGTTTCTTCTTCCTTGATCAGGTGTACAAGCAGCGAAAGTTTCAGGTGACCTGGTATGTCGTAGTAGATCTGTTCCAGTTTGTTGGGATCTACTCTTTTCTCTGCAAAAACATCCACGGGGTTGTTCATGTATCTTTCAGCAAGTCTCATTACTTCACCACGTATGGTTGCAGAAGTGAAAATTGTCTGCTTGTCGCTGGGTGTTTCCTTTATTATGTCTTCTACGTCGTCTATGAATCCCATATCAAGCATCCTGTCAGCCTCGTCCAGTACGAATGTATTGACCCCGGAAAGGTCTATTCTTCCCTTGCCTACGAGGTCCAATAACCGGCCAGGTGTTGCTACAACTACCTCTGCCTTCTTTATGGCCCTGTACTGGGGCTCGTATGCCACACCTCCGTGTATCGTTGCTATGTTGTACTCATGGTGTCTGGAGAAGTCGTCTATTGCTCTGCTTACCTGTTTTGCTAGCTCCCTTGTGGGTGCAAGCACGAGACCTTGTATCTCACCCACTTCAGGTTTGACGTTTTCTACTATTCCTGCTGCAAAAGCAAGTGTTTTACCGGAGCCCGTAGCCGAGCCCGCTATAACATCCCTACCTTCTATTATATGTGGAATAGCCTTTTCCTGTATCTCCGTTGGCTCTTCAAAGTCTTTGTCCTGTATAGATTTTAAAATCTGGTTTGATAGATCGAAATCTGTAAAACTTTTCATCTTATTACCTCCTAAATTCGTTATCGAGTGAAGACAAGAAAAAGCAGTTTTTTGATACCTTTTCTTGTTAATCTTCCTTTTTTTCTCTTTCATGTCTGGTTCAATCCCGAGACTTAAATAGGTTTGGGTTTCTGTCACATGCACTTCTTCACCAGTCAAAAAACTTTTTAACTAAAAAAACACCCTATACTGTTATGAAGTTCCTGGTTAGCGACCGCAAGGGTATATCGCCGCTTATAGCTGCCGTTATTCTTATAGCGTTTGTTATAGCAGTGGCTTCGATAGTGGCAACATTTTTCACGGACACGGCCATGGAGTGGGGTGAAGAAATAGGAGAAGAGGATCCCGTGGGTACTATTTTTACAAGTGTGGACATAGTAGATGCCAACCCCGAAAAAGATCTTGTCATGGTTCAGAACACAGGACGGAACAACATAGATAGTTTCGTGGTCACGCTTTATGGTGGTTTTGGTGTCATGTCCAGCGATATCGATGTTTCACTTGATGCCGGTCAGGCAGGAAATCTCGACCTCACAGGAACCGAACTGGATGGCGAGCTTACGAATTCCGATAGTGTTGAGGTTGCTCCGGCTGGTGCTCCAGGGCAGTCGGATGAGATGGAACTAGAGTAGCATAAGTTTGGACTCTATACCTTTCCCATTATTTTGACTATGGTTCTTCGTCTTTTCCTCGGTCCGTCTGTTTCTATGAAGAATATGTCTTGCCATGTTCCGAGATCCATATGTCCATTGGTGATAGGTACGGTGTGATCTGTACCTACAAGGGCACTCTTTACATGTGAGTGTGCGTTGTTGTCTATCCTGTCGTGCTCCCAGCTGTTGTCCTTGGGTACTGTATCGTAAAGGCCCCTGAGATAGTCCTTCTTTGCTCCCTTCTCATTTTCATTTAGAACCAGGATGCCGGTGGCATGTGGAGCAAACAGCAGACATATCCCGTCCTCTATTTCGGATTCCCTTACCTTCTCCTTTATCCTCTGGGTAAGGTTCTTTACTTCGTCGCTCTCGGATGTGCTGAATACAATTTCGTAAGTTTCTATATCCATGTTCATAGCATCTATACTTTGTCGAACCTTTATTAAATATTTTTTAACATTCTGTTAAAATGAGGTAAATAGGAAACCATAACGACGATGGACCACGCGTTGATCTTCGCACTGTTTTCAGAAACTACCAGTTCTGTATGGGTTCATCAAAAAACTCCGATCCAGTTCCAACCGAGATCTTCATCATACACCGTGGACATTCCTCCGTTTTGGGTAGTATCTCTTCGTCGCATCTCGGGCAGTTGCGTTTGAATGTTTGCATTTTTCACCTCCCTTTGTTGAATATTAGCTCAGACTCGTATATCGAGTCTATGTCCAGAGCTGCTGTCTCCAGATCTATGTTCCCCTCCTTTAGGAACAGAAGAATACTGATGAGTTTGTTTGTGTTTTTTTCGCCGACCTTTAGTTCATGGGAAAGCCTTCCCGAAAGACTCTGAAGGTCTTGAAGTGCGTACTTGATTTAAGACACCCCCGTCTAAAACGTTTTATTTTTCATGTTTTGAGGTACGTTCCCTAGGTATCAGGACTATCCTTCACTAACTCCCACACGCCTACGCAAACCACAACTGATTTGCGAAGGGAAATATATATTGTCCTTTGAAATACTTAAAGATTGTGTTTTTGCATTTCAGTAGTGATATGCAAAACCGTAAAACATAAAAGACTGTTAAACGATTACTATTAGTTATAATGATTCACAATCCCGGCGGAAAAAATAGCAAAATTGAAGAGGTGAGGAAGGTTCTGGAGGAGCATCCATCCGGGATGACTATAAAGGGCATTTCCAACGAGATAGGGATGAACAGAAATTCAGTTGCAAAATACCTTGAGATACTTACGATCTCCGGAGAGGCCGAGAGGAAAAACGTGGGTCCTGCTAAACTCTATACGGTATCGGATAACGTTCCTTTGAGTGCGATGTTGGACTACTCGGATGACTGTATACTTGTTCTAAACGATTCCCTTGAGATAATACGGGCCAACAAACGTTTCTTTGAGAAGTTCGATTTTGAGAGAAGTGATGTTTTGGATGAGCCGGCAGAGGATATTGATCTACCTATGTTTGAGAAGAAAGATGACGGTGAATCAATGCCAGTTTTTCCTGACAGCAGCATTCTCCCTGAGATACAGTCAGCCTTGAGCGAGATGAAGAAACGGAGTACCGAAGTGGAGATGGAATACGACGAGGGCAGATTTTCGTTTGAGGTCGATATAATACCTACAACCTTTCACACGGGCAGAACAGGTCTGACACTGATATGCAAGGACACGACCAAGAGAAAGGAAGCGGAACTGGAGCTTAAAAAGTACAGGAAGAGGCTCGAAGAGCTTGTTAAGGACAGGGCAAGGGAAATAAGGAGGACCAAGAAGAGACTTTCGTCACTTATCAACGCCTCGCGGGATTCGATATATATGGTGGACGAGGACTGCCGTTATATTATAGTCAACAAAGAACTCACCCGGAGAGTAGGCGTCGACGAAAACGAGCTTATAGGAAGCAGGTTCGAAGAGTTCCATACCGACGAGGAGACGAAGGAGTTTAAGAAAAAAATAGAGAAGGTTTTTGAAACAGGTAGAAAGGTCGTGCACAAGCATTCATGGGAGAATCCAGAGAAACATTTCATCCGGACAATGAGTCCTGTTAAGGACCCCGACACGGATGAAATAGAAAAAGTTGCAATAGTCTCCAAAGACATGACCTTGTTCTGCAACTGTTCTACCTGTGATTTCGAACAGGACTTTAATCAGTGACCTGGCATATCCCGTCCGCACAGCTGCACTCCTCCTCTGGTCTTGGACTTACGACCTGAGGACATATGGGGTCTTCTGGACACTCGATAACGCTTTCGCCTGCGTTTATGCATTCCCACTGTGCACCTGCGTTTTCAGGACAGCAGTTTACACTGACCCATTCACACTCCTCTCCGGTTTCACATTCCTCTACTATTATTCCTTCTGCGGATGGCATGAAGTAGATCAGTCCTGTTGCTGCTACACCTATAAGGAGCAGCACTATTGGAATTCTTTTCATACCATAGGCTTTTAGTTTGCTATTTAAATTTGTAATGTTTTCGTTCGCCCATCACCGAATCAAGTTTTAAATAAGTTTAGCCCGATTAAGGTAATGTTATGTCAGACGATAAGGTAACCATCACAGGAAGGATGATTCTAGTCGTTCTGGTTCTCCTGGCGGTTATGGTAGGCTCTCTGTACTTTGTTTTTGCAGCTGATCTAACGCCAACGGAGGAAGAAACAGCGGTTGAGCAAGAAGACGAAGAGGACACGCCTACGGGCTATATGATAGCCGGCGAAGAAGTTGAAGAAAGTGATGCAGAGGAGTTCATAGACTGCCTTGATGAAGGTGGGCTTATAGTCTATGGTTCAGAAACATGTCCAGCATGTGGACAGCTCGCCGAGAGTTTGGGAGGCTACGAAATCGTGGATCCCATCTGGGTAGAGTGTCTAGAAGAACCAGAGAGATGTGGTGAAGAAAAAGTAAAAGGATATGTTCCTGAAATACATTTCAACGGAGAGCTTTACGAGGGCTCACGTGACCCTCAGTTTCTGGCTAACGAAGCCGGATGCGAGCTTCCGTAGAGAGAGACCAGGCAACTTATTTTAATCTCCGGAGCCATACTAGTCATCTATGTCTGAGATCTACGACCGTCAGGTCAAGCTTTTCGGTGAAAAAAAGCAGAACGAGCTGGAAGATTCCCTTGTTCTCTTACTTGGTTGTGGAGCCCTTGGGTCGCAGGTGGCAAACAATCTCGCAAGGGCCGGGGTGAACCTACGTATAGTCGACAGGGACATCGTCGAGGAGTCCAACCTCCACAGAACCCTGTTTTCAAGGAACGATATAGGAAAGCCGAAGGCCGAAGCTATGGAGGAAATACTTGACAGGTCATCAGAGGTCGATGTCGAAGTGGTCGTGGATGACTTCAGTTCTTTTAACTGGGACAGTTATGTGGAGGATGTGGATATTGTGGTTGACTGTTCGGATAACATGAGTACAAGATATCTTCTCAACAGGGTTTCGCTCAAAGAAAGTATACCTTGGATACACGGTTCCGTTGTGAGGTATGAAGGAAGGTCCATAACGTTCATACCAGGACAGGGCTCATGTTTTCGTTGTTTGTATCCTGAAAAACCATCGCCTGGATCCCTTGAGACATGCCATAGTGCAGGCATTTTCAACCCTATAGCATCGTTTATAGCCTCTTACCAGGCAAGTGAGACTTTGAAATACCTGGCAGATATCGGACAGATGAACCAAAATCTTCTAGTGGCGGACTTCTCCAAAAACAGTCTTAGGTTCGTAGAAGTTGGGACCAAGGATGGTTGTGTATGTTCAAAAGACACAGTGAAAATAGACACAGAAGAGGATATTTTGATTCGGAAGACATGCGAAGGTTACCAGGTTACATCCAGGACCGATTCACTGGATCTAGAGAAAATACAGGAAAGGTACGGAGGTGAACTCAGATGCATTTTCCTTCAGCTCACCTTTTCAGGAGAGGATGTAGTTCTATTTGAAAACGGGAGAATGCAGATTAAGACAGATAGCAAACAAAGGGCGAAGTCTATCTACACCAAGATTCTAGGCGTCTGATTCAGTAGTATGTGTCTATGCAAGTTATGTCTTCTCTGTTCTTTCTTTCCTTGTAAACGGGTTCCAGTCCTTCCTCAGGAAAGCCTATCGTCATCAGAGCTACCACCCGGCATCCATCGGGTATGTTTAGTATATCCTTGACATCTTCCTGACTAAAGGCTCCAATCCAACATGTTCCAAGACCTTCTTCCGTCGCCTTGAGTGCCATGTGGTCCATTGCTATGGTTACATCTACTATTCCTGTCGGAACCCCGGACTTCATCTCGTTCTCTGGCTTTGTGGCCACGCCTACTATCACCGTGGGTGCTTCCTTTACAAACTTTTGTCCGTTTGATGCTTTATGGAGTTCGTCCTTCTTTTCTTTGTCCTTAACTATCACGAACTTCCAGTTCTGTTTGTTCCGTGCGGACGGAGCCATTCTTCCAGACTCCATGACTCTCTGTAGCATCTCAGCAGGTATATCCTTGTTCTTATAGGACCTGACGGATCTTCTGGTAATTATGGCTTCGGAAACGTTCATATCAAATCACCGTAATAACATGCGGTTTCAACCCTTTTAACTTTTAAAGAAAGGCCTGGATATTCGAGATATTTAGGACCAAAGTTTAAAATGCCTGTTTACGTATGAGAGTTGTTAGTGGTAGAGTGAAATTTAAGGACGAGGAAATGTCAGTGAACCTGGAAGAGGAAGTTTTCAAAGAGGACTTTGATGGCTTTGACAACAGTGGTTGGCTTTGGTGGTTCTGGCTTTTCTTTATAGATGATCCCTCAGAGGTTAAGAAGCCAAGACAGGTGGCAGTACTCTGGTCTACAAAGGATGATAGATCCATAAACTGCAACGGTAGGAGGTTTGAACTTCACAGGGAAGAGGACGGAAACCAGGAGGGTGTTGTCGCCTGTTGGTATTTTGATGGTGATGAGATGCATCATAACTTTCTTCTGGAAAAATCCGATCTGAATATAGGTTCGGACTGCCTCAAGATGGAAGGCGAGACATACACGGACTTTCGTATCAGCGACAGGACATGCGAAGTAACTATAGGTGAGGAGTTTGAGTTTAAGGCCAGGCCAAAAGAAGGGTATGACTTTGCTATAAATTCAAGATCCACAGGGGATTATCCCTTTGGAATGAGTTATTCTATGCTGAGATCAAGCCGACTGGACCTTGAGAGCAAGATAAAAGGAGAGACTTCAGAGGGTACTGCCTACTTCCAACGTGTGGTTGTGGACGCTCCAGCGCCCAGCTGGTACTGGGGAATATTCCACTTTGAAAACGGTGGTTTTCTGGACTACTACAAGCCTCATATCTTCGGGAAGTCTCTCAAGGAGGAGATAGCCTTTTACGACGGAGACGAGACACATGAGTTCAACGAAGTCTCAGTTGACATAGAACAAGGAGATGATTTCCCTAATTTCCATATAACAGCAGAAACAGGAGACGGAAACAAGGAGATAAGTT
>PUKU01000016.1 GCA_003550625.1 Candidatus Aenigmatarchaeota archaeon | reverse complement strand
CGAGGTGAAGAAGGAGATCGATAAAGGGAAGGACGGTGTTGTGGTGGCCCACGGTACCGATACGATGGGCTACAGTTCTGCCGCACTGAGTTTCATGTTAGAGGATCTGTCGGTTCCTGTCGTTCTTGTAGGATCTCAGAGAAGCTCGGATCGTGGTAGCAGTGACTCGAACCAGAATCTCGTCTGTGCAGTGAGAGCTGCGACTTCGGACATAGCCGAGGTTATGGTATGCATGCATGGAACCACCTCTGATAATTTTTGTTACCTGCACTCCGGTACGAAGGTAAGGAAGATGCATACCTCGAGGAGGGACGCCTTTCGGACTGTAAACGGAAGGCCCTATGCTAAGGTGGACTGGGAAACACGGGAGTTGGAGACGGTAAGAGAAGACTACAGGAGAAAGGACGAGGACCGCGAAACAAAGTTAAGGGATGGGTTCTGTAAGGACGTGGCCCTGGTAAAAGTTTATCCTGGTATGGACCACAGTGCTCTGGAATCACATCTGGAGGGAACCAAGGGCGTTGTTATTGAAGGCACGGGTTTGGGACATGTTCCGATAAAGAACGAGGAAATAAGGAATGTACTGGAGGAATATATAGACAGAGACAACATAGTCTTTATGACCTCACAGTGTCTGTACGGAAGGGTGAATATGAACGTGTACGAAACGGGCGTCGACCTCGTTGATATAGGCGTCATCGGAAACCTGCACGACATGTTGCCCGAAACGGCCTACGTGAAGCTTGGTTGGCTTCTTGGTAACTACGATAAGGAAGAGGCCAGGGAGCTCATGTTGGAGAATATGAGAGGCGAGATTTCCGAAAGAACCGAACACAAGGATCTGGTGAAGTGGGAAGATGAGTTTTGAACATAGGGCGATGGAATTGGGTTCAGATAAAGATACTGTATTCATAGCCATGTCGAAGAAGTCCTTTTACTTCTACAGGCATGCAGTCAAGTATGCCCTCGAGTCTGGTTATGTACCAATAAGTCCCTTTGCCAGTTTCGATTATTTTATGACGGATGTCGTGGAACGGGATGTTGTAAGAGAAGCCAACAACAACCTTATCAAAATATCGGACGAGATGTGGGTCGTTGGTCCTGTAAGCGACGGTGTTTTGGCTGAAATAAAGTTGTGTAGAAGAGAAGATATACCTGTACGTTACTTTAAGATTGTTGATTCAAAGGACATGGAGGAAGTTGAAAAGGGAGATGTCGTTCTTGAGGACGAGGTAAAGGAGTTCAAGAGTGATCTGTAATGAACTATGGAAGCTTAGGTTTCAAGTGTGGTATAGAAATACACCAGAGGCTGGATACAAGGAAGCTTTTCTGCAACTGTAGTTCTTCCATGAAAGAGGAGCCAGATGGTGAAGTTTTGAGGAAACTCAGGGCTGTTCCAGGGGAGATGGGAGGCGTAGATCCTGCAGTACTGTACGAGTTCTTACGCGACCGCAGGTTTATCTATAAAACATATCCAAATGAGTCATGTGAGGTGGAGCTTGACGAGGAGCCACCGCACGAGATAAGGGAAGAGGCTATGGAGATAGCACTCCAGGTTGCTAAGATGTTTGAATGTGAGGTTCCCGATGAGATCCATCCTATGCGCAAGACCGTAATAGACGGTTCGAATCCATCGGGTTTCCAGAGAACCATGCTCGTCGGACTGGACGGAGAGTTGGATACGAGCGAAGGTTCTGTGGGCGTTGAAAACGTCTGTCTGGAGGAGGAGAGTGCTCAGATTCTAAACAGGGAAGGAAACACCGTGACCTATGGACTAAACAGGCTTGGAATACCACTGGTCGAGATCGGGACCGCTCCAGATATAAAGAACCCGGAGCATGCAAGGAAGGTTGCAGAGAAAATAGGCAGGATGCTCAGGGCCACAGGGAAAGTTCAGCGGGGAATAGGAACCATAAGGCAGGATGTCAACGTCTCCATAGAAGGTGGGTCCAGGGTAGAGGTCAAGGGCCTACAGGAGCTGGATGTATTAGAGGATACCGTGAAGCTGGAGGTCGAGAGGCAGGTTTCGCTCCTGGAGGTAAAGAAAGAGTTGGAGAAAAAAGAAGCCGTGGTCAGGGATGGCGTCTTTGATGCCACAGATGTATTCGAAGGTAGCAGCTCAGACTTCTACAAAAGAATCATGGAAGGTAAAGATATCAAAGCATTTGTTCTGGAGGGATTTGGAGGACTACTTGCCAGGAAGATATCCGGAGACAAGACACTTGGAAAGGAGTTTTCAGAGTACGCGGAGGCACACGGTCTGGGTGGAATAATACATACGGATGAGGATATAGATAATTACGATCTCGAGGATGAGTTCGGAGATCTCAAGGATAGGTTGAATGCCGGAAAGGACGATGTACTGGTTGTTGCCGCAGGGGAAGAGGCCCTGGAAGATGCTATCGATGCAGTCAAGGACAGGGCGAGGGAGGCCATGGAAGGAGTCCCCGAGGAGACAAGAGGTTCAAACGAGGACGGTACTACCAGTTATCTGAGGCCTTTGCCCGGGGAGGCGAGGATGTATCCAGAAACGGATGTTCCTCCGATACTTGTTTCCACAGAGAGACTGGAAAAAATAGAGGTTCCTGTGAGCCTGGAAAAAAGAAAGGAGCTGCTGGTAAAAGAAGGGCTTTCGGAGCACATCGCAGAGGAGATACTTGATAGCGGTTTCTACAGTCTGTTCGAAAACCTGAAGGATGATCTTGACATGGATGTTTCGACCTTGGCTAACCTCCTAACGGTCGAGCTTAAGGATGTTAAGAAGAGAGAAGGTCTTGATCCGGAGGATCTCAGTGAATACGATGTCCGAGATATTCTGGATGCCATAGACAAGGGAGATGTTCCAAAAGACTCCTTTGGTATGATTATAAAGGGTGTTCTGGAGGAAAACAAAACTGTTGATGAGCTGGTGAAGGAAAAGGGTTCCCTGGACGATGGATCAATCGGGAATATAGTGGAGAAGATTCTAGAAGAAAAGAAGGATCTACTTGATGATGAAAATGCTTTCAAGAAACTCATGGGTCCTGTTATGAAGGAAGTCGGTGGGAAGGCCAACGGTAACAGGGTATCCAGAATTCTGAAAAAAAAGATAGATGAGAAGGGATGATTCAAGAGTTAATTGTAAGTACTGTGATAAGTTTCGTGGTACTTTTTATAGGAGACAGAATAATTTCTTCCCGTATACCTGCTTTCAAGCTTCTCGTTACTGCTGTCCTGGGCCAACTTTTTGTTTTATATGCACTGCCCTTTGTGATGTCGGTTGCTGGTATGTTTCCTGTACCCAGGCTCGATCTTGTACTCGAAGCCTTGGTTTGGATAGGTCTTGTGAACTTTGTAGTGCCTAAAACCAAACCGAAGGAGTATATAGTTCTTGGGACCTTCGCCTTTGTTGCAAATTTTATCGTTGCTTATTTAGGATTCACTTCCCTTCTAATTTGAGTTTTTGATGGGAGTTTTTGCTACTGATACAACGTAGTCGCTTTCTGGGTTGTATGTGCTTTCTGTTTGTATACCAAGAACAGTTCCTTCCACGTCAGATATCACCACTTTACCATCGATGGTACCGATCTTACTCCCCTTTTCTATAGTTTCGCCTGGCTTAACCGCAGGTATGAAATATCCTTCGTCGGATGGTCTTATCTTCTCATATTCATCGAAGAATGTGGTGTTCTTTTCTTTTCCTCTGTCTATGAAGTCCTTTAAACCTTTTTTTACTTCTTCCATGTCCTTCTCTATTATGGTGTTTGCTCCACATATTTCGATTAAAACTGCGGGTTTACCGATGTTTGAGATTTCTGAAAAAAGTTGTCTTGAACTCATCTTGGTCTGTATAGCATATTTGATACCCAACCTACTTGCTAAGTTTCTGTTGTAGTCTTTTCGTATGTCAGATATTATGTGCGGTATGCAGACTCTATTCTCTCCGTACGTGTGTAGGTCTATTACAAAGTCAAACTCCTTTGCCTTGTGAAAGATTTCATAAGCTATTTTTTCACTGTCGGATCCATTTTTCTTTCCGGGAAAAACACGGTTTAGATCCTTATCATCTTCTGGATTGTTTCTTTGATTGGATTCTACTGCCTTTTTGTTTGCTTCTGGTAGAACTTCAACGTTGCTTATACCTGAACCTTCTATCCATCCCTTTATTTCACGGGCCAGTAAAATGGATGCAGTTTCGTTGCCATGGATTCCCGCAGTTATCAATACCCTTTTCATAACCTCAACCGAGATTTTCTTCACAAATAAATATCTTTCGTTCAAATTATAAATAGGTTTTTGAAAGGGCCTTTCCTTTAGTAAGGTGTTCATAAGCTATGTACGAGAAAAAGAGATTCGGAGGAATATCAGAATACGAGGGAGAGTTTTCTGACTACCCAGCTGTTGCTATAGGAACCGATGATCTGGTAAATTCACTTACAGCTGTTCCATTCGAGGTATATGGGTTTATAACTTCAAATAAAAGCATAAAGGCCAAAAAGATTGAGGATAAGTATGATTTCAGGTGTTTTGCAGTTAATGACTACATAGAAGAAAGAACAGGTAAGAAATATAGGTTTCCAATAACAAACAAGGAGTTACAGGAAGCCATAGTTGGAAAGGACGGCAGTACATACGCTTCTTTTGCACCAAAACTCCATGAAGACGTCAAGGATTTTTTCAGTAATTTAGAGGACGAATACGACAAGGTTTTCGTGAACCTATACCAGAACTCGATGCCTGAAACTGAGGAGTTTTTGAAGGAGTTCGAGGGTTTTGTTCCTATTGCACCAACACATGAATCGAAGAAGCAACACGACAAAAAGACAGATATGTATAATTTTGCGAAGGATCTTGGAATTCCAGTTGTCGAAGGTGAAGTAGCATCAGACTTTAGAGAAGCAGCAGAAATAGTTGATTCTATGGTGGACGAGTGGGATCACGGTGCATTCGTTTCTTATGAAAAGGGTGCAGGTGGGAATAGTTCTATGTTTGCGAAAAGCGGTAGGGATGTTAGAGATGAGTTTCTGGGAGTAGATGGTGAGTTTCTTGTGCTTAGGAGAATACCTCTTGATAAGCTTAAGAAAAATCCAAACGACCTTCATCTCAGATACGAAGGCGGAACTGAGGTTTTTTCTGTAACGGATCAGATAATGGATGGCGTAAAACATATGGGTAATATTTATCCTTTCTTTGAGAACGAGGAGGAAAGGATGGCTGTTGATATGATAGAAGACTACACCGAGCTCTTGGGAGATACCAGATCCAAGGAAGGCTACAGGGGATTTGCAGGAAACGACTGGATGTGGACAGATGAATGTGAACTTTACTTTGTTGAATCCAACGAGAGGAAAAACAGATCCACCCTTCAGAATGTTCTGATGCACGAAATTTTTAAAGAGCCAGATCAACCCTCTTTACAGTATCTTGAGGCTATTGCTGTCATGGAGAAAGATATAGAGGATATGCTTGAAGATAGACACCTACCCGATGACTATAACTGGGCAATGGAGATATACAAGACAAGTAAGGACTGTATAGTCCATGGAGAAATACCCAACGGATACCAAAGCGAGATAGAAGTTTTCAGAGACAACTATGATCACGGAGCCCATGGAATCTTTTCGGCACCACCAAAGGACACGCAGATAGCCCATATGAATTCAATCAGTAAAGATGATATGTCTCTGGAGTCGCGCAATTCAGGAGGTACACAGGATGTCGCAAGGATAGTTTCCGTCGCAAGGAACAGGGAGGACCTTGAAGATCAGCGTGAAATTTCAAAAAGGAAAGTGGAAAAACAGTTGAGGTGGGTTTGATGTGTACGATAGGATACGATAGAAAAGAAAATTCTATATACAAACTGAAGGAGCCTGGTAGAAAGAACTATGAATCACTCGTGGTAGGTTACGAAGGTGATCAGTTTTTAGAGGTGCTCGTGGGAGCTGAACTTGATGAAAGTGTTGATATTATGGAAGAGATAAGGAAGAATCCACTTGATAAAATGGAAATGAGATCGTATGAGAAAAAGATTCCCGAAAGCGAAACTAATGTTTCACCTGATATGCCGGTCAAACAGGTTATTTTAGCGCCCACAAAAAGAATGCCATATATAGCAAGTGCTTCACATGATGATTACGATTCTGGCTGGGGTGGCTGTAATCCTGAGGTATCTGTTTTTACAGCAGCGGTTAGGCACCATAGCAAGGACCAGTATAGACCGTATTCAAAGATGGTTACACATATGCTCGAGAACTATAAAGAAGCCGAGGAGTGTTTGGACTATTTAGAGGATTTAACAAGCGAGGAAGGTGTTAGAGGTTTTAATATGGTGATAAAGGATGACCAGAAACAGTTTTTGGTGGAGAGTATTCCGGATGACTTTGTTGACGGTAATCCATTCCATGTAAAGGAACTTTCTGAGGACGAAGCCGAAACAAACTTTTCAAGACTCAACGGTTTTTTTTGGGACGGTGACTGGAAACCTTATGATGGTGATATTACCATCACACATCATTTTATAAGATCTCTAAACAGGTACCTTGCACATAATATAGACATGGATTTAGATAAGAAACTCCAGTGCCATCTTCGTTATGAGGATCTGTTTGATGTTCGCATGTTAAACAGGGCACATGAGATGTTTTTGGAGAAGAATCTAGATGATATTGTAGAGGAACTTGGTTTTGATGAACCAGTTGTCAAGCCTTCGTTTTATACCAACTGTACTCACGACAAGCTTGAAAATATAACCGATGGTGAGAGTCCCGTTTCATTTAAAAAGACTGCGTGGGCTTCCTATAGTGATCAAAACTTTTTCAATATGACCTACGGTCAGCCATGTGAGAGTAAGTTAAAATTTTTTGCAAGCCTCGATGATCTCGAGAGTTTGAGCCAAGACCTGGGTGAGAAATATCAGTTTTCGAATCCAAGAAAGAGAGATGTATAGGCCCTTCACTATTATTTTTGTATTTTCAGTAGCTTATTGATCCGACTAGTCCTGAAACACCGCATGATTTTATCTCCACCTTTCTGAAGCTTCCCTTAACATTTTTTCCGTTTTCCACTAATACATTTCTGTAGGTACCGTCCTTTCCCTTCCATACGCGTTTGTTCTTTCCAAGGATTAAAACTTCTCTGTCTTCTCCTACAAAGTTTTTCAGTCTATCGGTTCTAATCTCTCTTGTCAAATCAGATAACTTTCTGGATCTTATTTTTTTAGTTTCTTCAGACCTCTTGTCATCCAATGACTCAGCCCTTGTCCCGGGGCGAAGTCCGAACCTACTGACATTAACACGGTCCGGTTTGATTTCCTCTACCGTTTCTACGGTTCTCTTGAAATCATTTTCGTTTTCCGATGGGAAGCCGACTATTATATCAGTCCATAGATTAAGCTCAGGTACCGAATCCCTAAACCTTTCAACCACTTTCTTGAACTCCTCAACGGTGTATCTTCTGTTCATTTCTTCAAGTATTCTATTGCTACCTGACTGTAGGGGTAGATGTAGAAACGAATATATCTTATCCGAGCCGTAGACTTCTGCGAGTTCTTCGAGTATAGGTTGCAGTGTGTCCACATTCATCATACCTATCCTTACCCTGAACTTTCCTGGGACTTTAACTATTTTCTCAAGGAGTTCCGGTAAACTGGTTCCGATGTCAGTCCCGTAGGACGCCGTGTCCTGTGTCGTAAGCCATATCTCCTTGCATCCTGACCTAAGACTTCTTTTTACCTCGTCTACAATACTATCACTTTCGTAGCTCTTCAGCTCTCCTTTTGCAAACTTGACCTGGCAGTATGAGCAGTTTCCACAACAGCCCTGTGCTATTTCCACTATGCCTATCAGATCGTTTTCTCTTATACGCGGCAGGCAGAACCTATCCTCCTTTTTTTCGTCCAGGTATTCGACCCTCTCGCCCTCCATTGTTTTTCTTACAGCCTTTGTTATGTCTCTGCAGTTGTTGGGACCTACCAGAGAAGCCTCGGGTACAACATCAACAGTTTTTGAGTAGTCTGCCTGAGGCATGCAGCCGGAAACTATTATTTTTTTATCCGGATAGTCTTCCTGCCACCTCTTAAGTTTGTGTACTATCTTGTTCTCTGTGGGTGTTTTGACTATACATGAATTAAGTACGAGAACGTCAGCAAGTTCCTCGTTTTCTGTTATATCGCAGCCCCCTTTCTGCAGTATCCCCTTCATCACTTCTCCGTGTGATCTATTTGCAGCACATCCATATGTTTCAAGGTATAACATCATTTTATACCAAGCCTCCTCTTAAGTTCAGTCTTGGTTGTACCCTCTATCAGAAGAATCTTTTTCCTGGACCTTTTGCCACTCTTTATTTCGACGCTGTGGTTTAAAATCTTTCCAATCTCATCAGTGAGTTCCAGGTTTGCTCTGCCGTTGGTTGCAGGTTCGGAAAGATCTATTTCAAGCCGGTCCGTCCACTGGCAGATTTCTCCTACAGAGAATTCTTTAGACCCCGGCCTTACCTTTACTCTTAGCAAAACATTTCCATCCGGGGTGTCTGTTATACAGTTCTCCATGTATATAGATTAAACCATGGTTTAAAAAAAGAAGCTATGTGTAGAAAAAACTACCAGACTACGTTCCTGTTTATGTTGCCACACTCTACCTGATCTTCCACACTGTCCAGGTAGTGCTGGAACTTTCCTATGTTGCCGTTCTCGAGGGCCTCGTTTGCCAGCTCAAGTCTGTTCACTACTCCCTTTGGATTTTCTATTTCATTCCTCTTAACGGCCCTTTTGACCTTCCTTGCGGCGTCCATAAACTTACGGTCAAGCTCTTTCTTCCCGTCCTTGTCGCCGTTTTCTGAATCTCCTGAACCCAGTGCGAAGCCTTCTTCCCAGTTGTTTGCTATCAGGAATACTATGGCTGCTACCACGAATAGGAAAATCACAAATCCCCATATGTTTCTTACCTCGGGTTCTTCTCCGTAGGCCTGTACCATCTTCATGTCATCGAACTTGTGTACCTCTATGTGTCCGTCGGTGGATACTTCAATCCGACCGGTTCCGTCGGCAGGCATAGTGAAGTTCCACCTTACAGTTGGATTTTCTTTGAGTATTTCGGTTGGACCTGGGAACATGTTCATATCTTCTACTGACCCCACAGCTTCCTTGGGGAAGTCTATCAGGACGCTAACAAACCTTTTCTCATCTGCCCTGTTTATTATGTTCATCGAGATAGTTGTCTCGTCCTCCCTATCGTCGTACCTGTACTCCGTATGGAAGTACACATCCCTTCCAACATTCCTGGATTTTTCCTCTATTTCGTATATGGGCTGCGTTCTTTCACGTACTAAAACATCCATCGTCGCTGAGTCAGTCTTACCCTCTGAGTCCTCTACTTCGAATACTGCTTCATGTCTACCGGTTTCGCTGTATGCGTATACGGTCCTTCCTGTTTCGTTGCTCACATAGTCCCATTCGCCGTCGCCGTAGAAGTCCCATCGGTACTCCGTTATCTCGTGACCCAGGCTCTTTCCTTCGCCCCAGAAAAATATTCCTATATCGTTTACACCTCTTGTGCTTTCTTCTACGAAGACCTTTGGTTCGACCGGTATAGTTCTTGATTCATCGAACCTTTCCTGGGTTGTGTATCTTTTATCGTCCCAAACACCGACTGCTTTGAACTCATAGTTTGTGTCCGGCTTCAGGTTTTCTACCCTCCTTGAAAACTCGCCTGTGGAGTCCATGGTCTCTCTAGGAGTTTTCATCCAGTCGCCGTCCTCGGACCTGTACTTAAAGTATACGTCTATTCCGTCCTCAAGGCCCATGTTCTCTAGTTCTGCTACAAGAAGTGCGGAGTTATGTGTGATATCGTCCACGGCCTTTGCCCTTACTGATGGTAGTTCAAAGACTTCAAAGCTCGTGCTTTTGTCTGAAGACTTTACTTCGTATTCGCCGATCTCATCGGGCGTGTAACGAACTGAAACGGTTTTCTTCTCACCTGCTTCAAGCTCTACTTCCTGTGATAGTATGGTTCCATCGACTACGAAATCGACAGTTGTATCTCCCTTCTGACCTCCGATGTTTTCAACATCGACCTTCAGGGTTGTGTAGTCCTCTATATATAGTTGTTCAGGTTCAGCTCTGAGGTTTGAGAACTTGAACTCTGCTGGGTGTGGTTCTGTGGTGAAAGTTACTATCTTATCGCCTTCCCAGACTACAACTACCTCAAATTCATATTTTTTGTCCAGATCTATGTCGTCAACTACCCTTGAATACTTACCTTCTGTGGTCATCTCCTTTTTCTCGGTTTCTGTCCACTCCTTCTGACCCCTTTCTCTGTATCTGAAGTATATCTGTATTTCCTCGGCACCTGCAAGATCAATCACGTTTGCGTGTAGAGTTACAGGATCATATGTAAGGCTTCCCTTTACATCTGGCACTTCGCCGTCAGAAGCGGTTCCCATTCCAGCTGTCAGTGCAAGTACAAAAAGTACTGTTACTGCAAGTCCTAACAGTTTGTATTTCATATCTATCAACACCCCACTTAGCTTCGAACTGAACTGTTACAACTAATCGATACAAACATTTAAATATCTTGAACTTTTTCCGTTAAAAAATATTGTTCTGGTTGTACCTCGTCCGAACTACACCTTTTTTTAAGTTCGCTGGTAATTATTTCACATGCTGATAAAGAACCCGCGCTTTGTACTCACGCCGGACGGAGTCCTTGAAAATAAGAATATTGTTATAAGGGACAACCTTATAGAGTCTCTGGGTGGATCCGATAAGAGAGGAGAGGTCATAGATGCTTCCAACCACGCAGTTCTTCCCGGTCTTGTAAATATGCACACACATGCTTCTATGAACCTTCTTAGAGGGGTTGCAGACGACATGGATTTCTGGGATGCATGGCCCGATATAGTCTGGCCCCTGGAGGAGAAGCTGGACGGTGAGAAATGCTACTGGGGTGCCTTGCATGCTATGGTTGAGATGATCAAGACCGGTACAACCTGTTTCAACGATATGTATTTTTTTATGGACAGGGTCGCTGAGGCTGCAGATGAAATAGGAATACGGGGCTACCTCGGACACGGCATGCTGGATAGAGGCGATGGCGGTTCCCTT
>PUKU01000045.1 GCA_003550625.1 Candidatus Aenigmatarchaeota archaeon | reverse complement strand
CCCCACGAAAACGGCTCTCCATACCTGTTTGCCGTCCTCCGATTTGAGTGAAAAAAGCATCTTCCTGTACTTGACCCCAAAGTCGTTCTCCAGCACCTCCCTGGCCATCTCCATACCCTCCCGAGCATCGACCCCGAGGTCGCGGTATTTAACCTCCCCTGTATCCTCCCTGAGTGGTGCGTCCGTTACACCGAGCTTTGCTCCGTCTTCCGATACTTCGACCGCCGTTATTTCGTTCTCCTTCTTTGAATAGAACGCCAGGTTCCAGACATCCAGACATCCCTCTTCGTCCCTGTCCAACATTATGTATGCGGAACACAGGAAGCCACCGCCTTCGAGTATGTCACCTACCTCTTCCAGCTCCCTGGCCCTATCCACGGCCTCTTCTAGTTTCATAAATATAAACCGTGGTCTGTATATAAAATAGTTAACAGGGCCTGTGGTCTAGCGGAAATACAAAAAACCGGGCATCGGACTTCCGGCGGTACCGAAATGACGCCACCTTCACGGAAGCTTTTAGAAAAAGTTCCTGAATCAAAGGATTCCGAACTTCGGAACGTTAAGTTCCGTAAGCTTCACCAAAACTCTAGCCTTTGGAAAAGGTGGAGATCCGCGGTTCAAATCCGCGCAGGCCCACCATCCCTAATACTTTTTTATACTTACCCGGGAAAACTACCTTGGTGATAATATACCAGGTCTTTCACACAAAAACAGGAAGGAACCTACGTGGAAGTGGCTCATAATAGCTCTGATACCTTTGGTCAATATCTACTATCTGTGGAAGATAGCTGAGATGGTATCCGGCCATACGACGGAGATATCCGGCGAGTATAAGAAGCTCAAGCACACGGAAGACAAAGAACCTACGTGGAAGTGGTTCGTCATGTTTCTGCTTCCGGTCTTGGTATTCCTGGTTGGTCTGATGATGCTGGCGGCGGGTGAACTTGCAGGCACAGGAGTTACGGTAACAGGACTGCTTGGCTTCATAGTCGGTATGGTCTTAGCACCGATAGTAGGGATATACTTGCTTTACAAGGTATCCATACCCGTTTCCGGTCATGAGAAGAGATACGGCGACGAAACGAGGATAGAACACATGGAAAGCAAAGAGTCAACGGTCAAGTGGATGGCCTTCTCACTCACAGGAGTGATCACGTTTTACTATCTATGGAAGGCATCGGAGATGATCTCGGGTCACGAGGTCACGGAGTAGAATATTTAACAGTGGTTTTAGGCATGGGCCCGTAGTCTAGTGGAAGGAATACTTTAGAAAAAGTTTACGGGAAGCCCTGCTTTCCCAAACTTCGAAACTCCGTTTCGAGAGTTTCACCAAAGGGTTCCAACGAAAAGACGCCACCTTGGCATTGTGACGCCGAACTTCTGTTGTCTGGCTCACAGTAAAAGGGTGGAGACCGCGGGTTCAAATCCCGCCGGGTCCATCCTAGCCCATTTTTTCCATCACCTCATCCCCTGGCTTTATCTATTGTAACAATATAGTTACTATGTGTTATTTATTAAATAATTAAATTAAAACTATATGTAATATATATTGAAACTGATATGTTATAGGTTAGTTAATTATTGTATTCTTTATAGTATAGCATATAGTTTATACGCAGTATATGCATTACTTATTTACTGTAGTATAGATAACTTTTATAAAGTGTAAACATATGGTCTATGTATACACAAAGAGTACTTAAGGCAGGTATTTAGATGGAAGACGGCTCGGACACCCTCGAGAATAAAATAATCGAAGAACTTTCTGATGAGCTTATGTCGGTTTCTCAGCTCGCGGATAGGTTAGACGAACGAAGGGACTTCTTGGCGGGCTATCTCGAATGCTTGAGGGATCAAAACAAACTAGAAAAGATGGAGGTAGGCAAAGCCCATGTTTTCACAGTCGATTAATGATAAGAATACAGTGCAGAGAGGAGCAGAGAACCCCTGGCTACCGATGATATCCATGGTAGTCGTAGCACTCCTCGTACAGTCCATAGTTGGTTTGCCGGTGGCCATGGCGGGTACAGAGGTCGGGACTCCTGTCGAATCTGATTTCTACGAGCTGGAGTTAAACGTAGAGGGTGAAGGTACGACGGATCCGGAACCAGGTACATATGTATACGAAGAGGATGAAGAGGTCGCACTCGAGGCCTTTACAGAGGAGGACTGGGTCTTCGCTGAGTGGACAGGCGATATCGAAACAACGGAGGAAGAAACTACGGTAACAATGAACGAGGACAAAGAAGTAACGGCTCGCTTCGAGGAAGAAAAGGAGCCCTACTTCGAGGTCGCTGACGTAACGGCCGAGGACGCGACGGAGGGCGAGACTGTAAAGGTAACGACGACCATCGAAAACACGGGCGATGAGGAAGACGCACAGACAGTGGAGCTGGAGATAGAGGAAACCGGCGAAAGAGTGGATGAAGAGGAACTCACTCTGGAACCGGAGCAAAGTGAAGAGCTCGTCCTTGAATGGCAAACGGAGGAGGGAGACGCAGGAGACTACACGGCCTTAGTATTCACGGAGGACGGCGAAGGTAGCGACGATTTTACAGTGGAAGAAGCAACGGAAATGATGAGTGAGGATTTTGGACTTATGAGCAGTTCTGGATACACCTTTGAATCAAACATCTGGGAATATACGGGGCATTCGGAGTGGGTGCAGAGTGTAGCGGTGGATGACGATGGTTATGTTTATTCTGCGTCGGGTGATGAACAAGTGCATAAAATAGACCCAGACGGAAACAATGTATGGGAGTATACGGGGCATTCGGAGTGGGTGCGGGGTGTTGCGGTGGATGATGAGGGTTACGTTTACTCTGTGTCAGATGAGGAAGTGCATCAGATAGACCCAGACGGAAACAATGTATGGGAGTATACGGGGCATTCGGATTATGTGGAGAGTGTAGCGGTTGATGACGATGGTTATGTTTACTCTGGGGCACGTGATGTTCACAAATATAGGAGTTTCAAGGAACTTGAGATAGATCTTGATGGAGAGGGGATTATTGTTAATCCTGGAGTTGGCACAAACGAATTTTACCTCTACGAAACTGTAGACCTAGAGGCCGAGCCCGATGACGGCTACCAGTTCACGACATGGACCGGCGACACGGAGAACATAGAAGACCCTGACTCGGCCGAAACGACGATAACGATAGAGGACGACTACGAGATAACCGCGAACTTCAATCAAAAACCCCAGTGGATAAACGACGCCTGCTGGCAGCACTACTACCACGACGATACACTCAGAAGTGTCCATTATTTTTCTGATGCATTAGGAGGTGAAGATATTCTTTACTCAGGACAGACACTTGGAAATGATTATGTATTCGGGGTATTTCCAGAGACCGGCGAGTACTTGACTTCGCATGAGTTAGGCGGCATAGTCAATGTTATGGAAGACGATGGTGAGTACTTTTACAGTCATGATCACAGTGATGTGGTTAAATATGATCCTTCCTTTGAGGGAGACAGGCACGTGATTCACAGTTTGCACACACAAAATATTAATGATATGCAGATTGGGGAAGAAGGCGACGTTTACACAGTTTCTCGTGACGAAATGGTGATAAGGTATGATCCTGATAACGGTACGGTATGGGAGCACAATGAACATGATGATTTTGTCAATTCTCTGGACATTGACAATAAAAATAACATGGTTTATACCGGCGGCGATGATAAAAAGGTCATTGCTTACCACGACGACATAGGGACGAAGAAGTGGTCCCACGAGCACCACGATGATAATGTTAATTCGGTGTTTTACTACGAAGATAAGGATGTTGTCCTGAGCGGGTCGAGTGATGGAAAGGTAATAGCTGTGGACGCTACAGACGGTTCGAAGGATACAAATATAGAGTGGATATATCAGTACCACGGCATTTTCCATGTCAGAGAAATTCAAGTTTTGGATGGAGTAGTGTACATAGGCGGTTGGGCAAATAATTTGATTGCGATAGAATATGACGAACTTGAGAAGGCTTTCGATGGCAATGTAATTACGAAAGAGGACATTGAGTTTGAAAGAGAACATACATTTGATTCATCAATCTATAGTTTTTCATTAGGTAACCCCGACGAAGAGAAATACGACGACTACTGGGTCTTCGTTGGACTTGGTGACGACACGGTCATGGGCTGTAGGCCATCACACAATCTTACTTTAGAGAATATATATGACGAAGGAACTGGAACTGTTAACGTGAGCTGGAACTGGGGCGGAGAGAACGAGGAGACCTTCGATGAAGGTGACAGCAGGGTTTTTGTTAAGGACATCGAGGTAACTCTGGAGGCTAATCCAGAAGACGGCTACACCTTCGAGCACTGGGGCGGAGACATAGGCGATGAGAACGGCAGAGAGGATGAAATAACCCTGGATATGGACCAGATAAGGGACATCGACGCATACTTCATGGAGGAATCAAGTGAGCCGAGTGATGTGGATGATGAGTGCTGGGAACGGGAACAACAAGGTGGGATTAATTCTGTGTATGAAGAGGGTGGTGTGGTCTACACGGGGAACGATGAAGGGGTGGTGGTGGCAGAAGATAAAGATGGGAATGTTCAGTGGCGTCATGGTTTCCATGAAGATAATGTATATTCGGTCCACGTGTCCGGTGATACGGTCTACAGTGCCTCAGAGGACGGCACGGTTTTGGCCTACAATACCGAGGACCACCAGATAGAGTGGCAGTACAGTTTCCATGATGGTACAGTACACTCAGTTTACGAGGACGGCGGCACTGTCTACAGTGGTGGATCGGACAACAGGGTCATCGCAGTGGATAGTAGCGAGCTAGAAAACGAGTATGACGGCGAAATAATAGAAGACGAAGACTTGGTTGAGTGGGACCATGAGCTTCATGGCGACACGGTGCGTTCTGTCTATGTGGACGACGGCGTGGTCTACAGTGGTGATCAGAACGGCAGTCTGGTAGCCATGTCGATAGCTGAAGAGTCTTTAGTATGGGAAAGGGAAGACCTTCATGAGGTTTCGACTATATATTCAATAGATTCTGGGTACGATGACACGAAGTATGATGAAGTTATATATAGTGTAAGTAACGAGGCGGTTAAGGCCGTTGATCCTGAGGATGGAGGAGATGTCCTAGGCTTCGCCCCCGACGTGGACTCTGGGAGTGCATTGTTCGTGACGTACGGCGGAGACGACGGCGAGCTTTTTGTTGGTGATGGTTCTACCCTGAGCCTCATGGATGCAAAGTACGGGTCCCTTTCATGGCAACACAATCACCATGGTGGTGATATACAGGCGATAAACGTCGTTGCCGAGGAGTCGGTTTACAGTGGTGATGGTGACGGTTTTCTTGTCGGTTGTCACTACGACAACTCACCGAGGATAAGCAATCCTGTACCTAAAGACAAAAGTAGGTTCGTCGAAGTTAATCCTACACTTGAGGTCCAACTCGAGAGGACCAATGATGCCTATATCTATATCGAAAGCGACGATGACGACAGGTTCGAGGATATGACCTTTGCGGGAAATAAATCAATAGATGACGGATCTACCGATACTTTCTCTGTGGATATAGGTGAGGGTGAGGGGGGTGAAATAGAAAAAGACCTTGAACCTGGAGCTACCTATGTTTGGACCGTGGAAGCTGAGAATGATCTGGGTGAGGATAAAAGCAAGTCATACGAATTTACAGTTACCACAGATGATGTAGAGCCTCCTGAGGTAAATATTGAATATCCTTATGAGGAGAAAGGAGTTAGCAGGACACCGAAGCTCTGTGCAGAGATAAGATCCAAGACTCTGGGCCAATGGGAGGAGGAGGTCGAAGTAGTCATTTCAGTTGGCGACGAGGAGGTCGACAGCTTAAGTATTGGATATAACCAGACCGTTTGTAGAGAGGTCAACGAGTACCAAGGCGAACCTCTTGAGTTCGGTGAGAAGTATGATTGGGAGGTAAAGGCAAAAGATGAACTAGGTCAGGATACATCCAATCAGAGTTGGTTTGAGGTGAGATACGAGGATGCGGCTCACATTGATATGTTAGGCCCCCAGGGCAGTGGAATTGATTTTGGTGAGGAGTTAAAGGCCGAGATAAACGTTTCCTACCAACCTTTCGATATTCAGTATTTCATAAGCGGGGATGAGGTGCATACGAAACAGGATAGAGAAGTAAATGGTACATTCAGTAGTCCATCACTCAATAACCTCGACAACTTCGACGTGGAGTATGGTACTGAGTATGAGTGGCAGATCAAAGTTATAGACGACGAGGATCTTGAGAGCATCAAGGGTCCATATAAGTTCACAACAGAATATCCACCTGCACCTAGCCTTAGTAATGCAGAGCCTACAGGAAATGATGTTTCTACAGACACTGAATTGTCTGTGGACATATCCTCAGATGGCCCACCCATGAACGTAAATATAACTTTAGAAAAAATTGATGGAGATTTTAAGTACATAGATTTGGTTAACGTAGAGGAAAGTGAAGCGACGGTTACGACCGATCCACCTACACTTGACTATGGTGAAGAGTATGAGTGGACGGTTAATGTTACGGATGTGCACGGAAATTCAACAGAAGACGAGTTTGGATTTGTCACCGAGAACCCACCAGAACCTGGTATGAGCCACTTTTATCCCGATGACGGCGATGACGGTATTCCACTTTCTGCGAACCTTTCAGTCTTCCTTGAGTTGAATTCGGATGATATGGTTGTTAGCTTCTATGTAGACGGCGATGAAAAGTATAAAGAAGAGGGTGTTGAAGAAGACGGATACGTTACGACAAAGTCGCTTAGGGACCTGGGTCTCGATGAGTATGATGTGGAGCACGACTGGTATGTGGAGGTCTACGATGGTTATCAAGCCACTACCTCAGAGCACATGACCTTTACAACGGCAGATCTTCCTACGCCTTATATAACCAGTCCATCTCCTCAGAATGATGCTGAAAGCGTTCACCCGGACACAGATCTCTCTGCCTACATCTCAGGAGGCGACGATGAGTTTCCGATAGATTGGGAAATACATCTAGACGGAAGTATGGTTGGTTATGGTGAAGAAGACGTAAGTGGGATTATAGAGGTTGAAAACGATGAGATAAACTTGGAATATGGTGAAAACTACGAGTGGACGGTTGAAGCCAGGAACGACCTTGGAGGTAGCGAGCTCAAAAGGTTTGAGTTCAGTACTCTGGATCCACCTAAACCTAATATAGGATCACCAAGGCCGCCTGATGGTATAAAGGGTATTGATGAAGGTTTGGATGAGCTGGAAGTGGAAATTTCAAGTCCTGATGGTGGCGGGGATACCGATTGGTGGATATATTTCGATGGAAGAGGAGAAGAAGGTGTTGTAGACGAGGGCGACGAGCATGATGCCATTTTCGATATAGATGATGACAGGGACCTAGAGTATGGAGAAACATATGAATGGGACGTTAGTGCAATAAATGAAAAAGGCGGTGAGGTCGTAGAAACTTTTGAATTTACTGTTCAGGAATCAGATGCGCCTACTGTTGATAATCTTTCGCCTGAAATAGAAGATGGGGAACAGTCTACACTCCCAGAACTTTGTGCGGATATATGTTCTGATACACTTCCCGTCAATGATGATGAAGACGGTGTAGAAGTTCAGTTTGATATTTTAGACGGGGGTACTTACGACTACGTTATAAAGTCCGGTGGAAGGACGTGTAAGCAGACTGATATGGAACTGGATTATGGAAGAAAATACTATTGGACTGTGATCGCGACAGACAAGTTCGGAAATATGAGGTACGAGGAGGCTCAATTCGAAACTATAATACCTCCGGAGCCTGTCTTACAGCAGCCCGCTCCTGGAGACGGTGACACAGGTGTTTCTGTAGACACATCACTCTCTGTAGAGGTTCTCTCAGAAGGACATCCAACCAATGTAGAAATAAATTTGACCCAAGAAGATACAGGTTATGAAGTTCATAACTTTATTGAAACTGTAAACGAAGACCAAGCCGTAGTGACTACTAAGCCACCTGAACTTGACTATTATGAAGAATATGAATGGACGGTGAACGCTACGGACGTGCACGGAAATTCAACAGAAGACGAGTTTGGATTTGTCACCGAGAAACCACCAGAACCAGAGATATTTGGTGCTGTTCCTGGTGATGGCGAGGAGGATGTGCCGGTAGATTCGGACATAACTGTGGATATAGTTTCACATTTACATCCTACGGATATTGATTGGGAGCTCATCGGAGAGGGTTCGGATGATGAGTATACACTTGAAGAAGGGGTTCATCCCGAAGGAGAGCCGTATACATACATTATAGAAAACGATGAATTGGAACTCCAGTATGGAGAGACCTACACCCTGAACTTTGAGTTATCCGATAATTCTAGTCAAAGTGTGGATGAGACCTTTGAGTTCACTACTGTTGAGGCCGAAGCGCCTCATAATCTATCGGCCGAAGACATAAAGGCAAATCTTGGAGGCAAACTCAAATTGGATTGGGATTGGGGAGGATATGAGCAAGAGCTAGATTCTTTCGAGATACAGAGGAAAAAAGAAGGTCATTTTGACTGGGAGACCGTCGACGAGATAAGCTTTTCTGAATTTGAGAATCTTCCATATATAGATCCTAACGATCAGTTCAATGAGGATGAGTTTACAGAGATGGGGGAAATTGGTGAAAACAGGAACTTCACCCTGGAAAATGATACGGATCAGATTGACCTCTACAGCCTAGAAGTTATTGACAACGACTACGTAGTCCCGGGAGATTACTACTACGTGGACGAAGAGGAAAACGTGCTGTACTTCATTCATGCCGAAAATTATGATGAATATGTGGAAGAGCACCTGGTCGAGGAAATCGGGGATGACTTGGGCTTCTATCTGGATAGGAAACCGGACAGTGAAACGGTGAAGATATACAAAGATACAGAAGAGGTAGACGAGAGCAATTACACGGTCAGTGATGGGGATAAATTCGTAGAGTTCCACGAGGGTGACTTTGTGGGTGAGATGGTCGAGGTGGAATACGAGCACTACAAGTACGAATCAGGAGAAGAAGTTACAGTTACCTACGAACACTACAAACTCGAAAACAATGTAGAGTACTGCTACAGGATAAGAACCGATATGGGAGACTACGGTTTGAGTGATTGGTCGGAAACTGACTGTGCCTCGCCTAACATGCAGCCACAAGTAGTGAAAAGATCAAGGAAGCCGGAATACCCTGAGACAGAGGACGATATAAGGTTCTATATATATGTGAACGACAGCTCCGCCAGCTTTGATGAGATGACAGCCGAGTACTACATAGAAAGGCTTTCGTACCACAACGAGGAGTATCAAAGTGATCCGGAGATTATAGAGGGAGAGGTCGGATGTACTCCAATAGACAACTCACAGCTCGATCCGGATATAAACGCCGACTTCGAATGTTTGAAGACCATAAGCAGCGAGGATACCCTTAAGGGAGACAAGTACAGTGCACAGATGAGACCCTATGATGGCACAGAGTACGGTGACTGGTCTGATTTCGACCAGGCTTATGTTAACAATACCGCACCTACCGCCGAGAACGTTGCAATCGAACCTCAGGAACCAGACACCTCCTCGACTCTGGAATGTACCTACGACTTTGTAGACGTCAACGAGATGGACGAGGAGAACGAGTCCGCCACGAAGTTCAGGTGGTATCAGAAGGTAGGCGGCGACTGGCATATTATGGTGGAGGGCAAGGGCAGGAGGACTATAGATAGTAATGACGATGATGTTCCGAGCCTTTCCCACGGTGACAAGGTTAAGTGTGGTGTTATGGTCAAGGACATCGACGACACCTGGCCCGAGTGGAAGAACCCGAAGTACGATGAAGAGTTCAGAGAGTCTTCGGAAGTAGTCATACACGGTAACTACCCACCGACGATAACTGACCACAGTACCGATGCCACGGAAGATTATCCGGCCCTTGGGGGTGAAAATGTTTCCTTCTATGTCCAGTGGCTCGATGAACATTCCAACGAGTTCGACGTGAGAATCTGTGAGAGCGTGCTTAAGCCAGAGGACCAGTATGGAGGAGGCGATGAATACATGAAGTTTGGTGACGAGGCCGGTTGGTTCTACAGCAGCGAGACTGGTAAGAGGGCCGACACGGTTTCGGTGAGGTTGGATAGGTTTGAAACAGAGGTTGAAGGAGAGGCTGTAAATAAGACGGAAGGAAACACAACGGATTTCATATACGATATATATGTGTACAGTGTCGAGGACAGGGATGGAGAAGAGCCTGAAACTGAGCCCATAACCCAGGCAAACGACAGAGCGTTTACTGCCGGGGAGTATACTACCGTGGACCTCAGCAATGCCGAGGCCCTGACGGGTCAGTACCTGGGCATTAAACTGTGCGTGGACAGCAACAACGATGGTGAATGTGACGGTGGAGATGGTAACTGGGCATATGTAAATGCAACAAGTGGAGAAGGTGAACACAAGGCAGTGAGTGCTACAGGTGAGACTTTCTATGATCCACAGATAAAGATAAACTACGTTTCAGATGATGAAATGGACTGTTACGGCGAAGTGTACTGCTCCGACAACGTTACATCGGACACGGAAAAGACGGAATACGAATGTGATTACAACACATCCTCTCTCGAGAGCATGGAAAATAGTTATGAGATAGTCGTTTCGGATGAAGAGGGACTGAGGTCGAACATAGTTTCCGGTGAGTTCTACATTAGACAGCCACCCAAGGCTGAAAACGTAACGGTAGAACCGGATCCAGCAAACGAGGATACGGAGCTTACATGTTCCTACGACTTCGAGGGCTTCGGCCAAGAAGAAGAAAATAAAACCGCAACAGAGTTTATGTGGCATGTAAACAGTGAGCTGGTCATGGAGGGTAATTACAGAACTCTGGCTGGGGAGTTTGAGACAGGAGATAACGTGATGTGTTCGGTTAAGGTGGTGGATGAATCAGGATTTTCTGATGATATGTTCAGAGAGTCCGATGAAGCCTCCATAGAACCTGTTCCAGATGTACCCGTTCTGTGGTCAGTTCCGGACACAGTCGAAAAAACAGATATTGATGTTATCGGCTACTCTAAGGGTGCCCAAAACGTAACGGTACAGAACCTAAACCATATGAACGACGTGTACTTCAATAGAAGCATAGGTCTAAATAGAACTACAAGACTGGCTGAAGCCAATATCGTTGAGAATGTAACCGAGGGAAGTGATCACGTAAAGGTAGAGAGAATGGATGGGTTCAACGAGTCGGCCTATCTGAGGATAGAGAACTACGAACATGAGTACTTCTTATATTACAATATAACGGAAGTAGAGGATATACGGATTGGGACAGACGAAGGAGAGATAAAGGCCAGGAAGTTGAACCTAGGTGAAGATGAATATCTGAAGGAGGATGTTGCAAACGGTACAGTGGCATATGCATACGATGGACCAAAGCCT
>PUKU01000006.1 GCA_003550625.1 Candidatus Aenigmatarchaeota archaeon | reverse complement strand
GTTCCCTTACCTCGTGAGAAAGCTTTACCTCTTCTTCGTCGAACTCCTTGAGAATCTTTTTTTGTTGCCTGAACTCGAACTCTAGGATCACTAGATATACTACCACTACGATGCAGAGAATAACAAGAAGTTCCAGTATGGGTATGTTTATTCCGAAGACGTACATTGGTTCACCTCTCTATACTAACACTTTTTACCCTCTTATAAGTTATGTATCCTGCACCCATTAGGGCAAGTATGACTATCGCCGTGGTTATCGGGGCAGATACTGGACTGAATGCTCCTTCTACATAGAACTTTCCTGTTCCCGTGGCCAGGGTTGCAAAATCTTCCCGGAACCTTACCTCTGCAAGGTATTCTCCCGAAGGGACATGGGCAGATATCACGTATTTTTCAAGTAGTTCCGTTTCCTCCAATGGTTCCATGCTGTCCAGTTCCTTTATTCTTGATTCCACCGTTCTCATGTCAGGACTGTAAAGTGCTGTTTCTATCTTCGGATTTTCTATTTTATCTCCGCCGTTTATTACAAGTACGCTGAGGTTAACGGGTCCGTCTGCTTCATATACGTCCTGTTCTGGGGTTACAATTATGGTAGGGTAGGGTTGTTTGTAAGTGAGTGTTATGGTTTTTAACTCATCTGCACCGAACTCTTCGATTATGAGCGTAGTGGTGTCTTCGGTTCCTGTGTGCCTTATCTTTTCTCCAAATCCATCCACTGCATCTATTATATTTCTCTCCGGTATTGGAAGGTCCATCAGCACTTCGTCATAGTTCACATCGGCAAAGTTTCTCAGGTACAGGTCCATGTCAAGCTTTACCATCTGGTTTTCTAGCTCCTCGACTACTTCAATGTCCCTGTTTACTTCGGAAACCGGCATGGTCAGTATCCTTATCTCGTACCTTTTA
This sequence comes from Candidatus Aenigmatarchaeota archaeon, assembly GCA_003550625.1. Lineage (GTDB taxonomy): Archaea > Aenigmatarchaeota > Aenigmatarchaeia > PWEA01 > PWEA01 > PWEA01. The sequence continues at coordinate 10,607 of PUKU01000006.1, read as the reverse complement.
CTGGAGAGGGCGGGTACTCTGTCTTCCCATTTGAATATCTTACCGTTGTTTCCTTCGACCAATCTTCCCTCTATGGTCTTGGTCTCGCCGTCCTCTGTAAATATAACCCAAGCGTTTTCTACCTCGTCGAAAAGTTCGACTTCAAACTCTCTATCCACTGGTCTGTTGTTCGGGTTGTAAACTTCAACCGGTTTCAACCATTCGACCAGTTCACCAACCTTTGGTCTTGCAGCCAGTCCTACGTCACCCTTTTCTATCCTTACATCTCTTTCAGGTTCGGGTAGCTCCAGCCTGTACAGACCGCTTGCCGTAGTTCCCATTTCAGTTCCTGTAACGGGGTCAAATCCTGCTATTGTAGTGGGCATCTGATATACTCCGGATTCGGTTATGTTGAACTGGTAGGATACCCTTAAGGTTTCGTTGTTTTTCAGTGTCCATCCATCCGTTCCGTCTTCAGTATACTCATAGGCATCTACAGTTGTGCCGTCGGGAAGTTCTACTTCACCGAGTTCATCTATTGAGTAATCGGGTGCAGTCCATTCCCCTTCACTTTGATCCCACTTTTCGATATCTATTGCACCTGTGTAACTTCCTTCATCGAACTCTATTCCCTGGGGTAGGTAATCCACGAATATTATATCCTCGATCCCCTGTTCGTCTTCGGTCTCGTCTACAACATCTATCACTATACGGCTCTGTGTTATGGTTGGGTTTTCTGGGTCTTCTGCGAATATATCTTTAAATCCTGTTAACCTTTTTGCAGATACTGCTATTGACTCTACCTCGTGTTCCCTGGTATGTACTGTCCCTGACTCCGTTTCGTATGTGCTCTGGCCAGAGAATTCAAAGGTGTGTCCCTCGACCATTTCTACATTGCTGTATACTTCGTACTCCAACTCTATTCTTTCATCGGGTCCTATAGAATCTCCTGTAGCACCGACCCCATCCAGATCAGCTGTAAGGTTTACATATCCACTGCTTTCTTCTCCGGGCTGTGTGTGCGTTATATCAACATCTTCCGTTATCTCTGTTCCATCATCTTCCCCGTCTTCGTAGTACCAAGCCTTCAGTGTTTCATCGTCTATCTGGAAGAAGGGATCTTCTGCTGTATCTCCTTCTGCAGTTTCACCTGGTATTATTGATTCTATAACTACATGTTCGACAGGTGCGTCCTCGGATCCAATGTGAAATGTCATGTCGCTTATATTTATCTGTTCTCCACTAGTCTCCGGATTTAGTGTACCCTCGAGGTTCTTGTCTTCTTCCATCTCAACTACGTGGAGTTCTGGCATATCCAGCATAGAAAGGGATTCTGTGTCACGATTTCCCATGTTTTCTTCATCCCACATAACATGCCATTCTATCTCTGTAGCGTAATAGGGCTTTTCCCCTCCTTCATGTTCGTACCAGCTGCCGGTGTCCGTGGTGTAGATACGTCCGTCATCGGATGTTACCTCCATATCAAACTCCCCTTCATCTACTGATGGTTCTACTATGCTTCCGTTTCCTTCGTCGACCTCATAAAGTGCCCAGTTACCAAGGTAGTATGTCAGACCATCGGCCAGATTTTCTATTAACCCTCTTATCCTCCAGGTTCCTTCGTCTTCTGATAGATCAGTTCCCTGTCTTATTGGTCCACGGGAAAACCTCTCTTCTTCGATAACTTCGATTCCTGTGAATGTATCGTCCTGTCGGTGTACTGACTGGAAACCTTCCCCGTCGTCTAGTTCTACTGAAACATGTTCTACAGGGAAATTTCCGCCCTGTACAATCTCAGCCTCAAAGACTATTTCCTCTGTTTCTCCGCCTGTTATGGATCCATCTTCCCATGTAAGGGTTTCATCTTCACCTGTACCCGTGTGGTCGTGTAAGTTTACTTCACCCACTGTGGGTTCTGTAACTGATATTATATTTGCAGTGTCCAATTCGTTTTCGTCGTTGTAAAAAACTATCTCGGCTGTTATGTTGTCCAGTTCTTCTGTTCCTGTGTTCGTTAGTGATGCGGTGAACTCTAATGTGTTTGTTGGTTCTATATCATAACTTCCAACAAGGTCTGATCCACCGTGCTCGGTGTTTTCCCAACCAATCTCCAGTTCTATAGACGGTGCTATATCCGTATCAGTTATGTTGTAATGTCTGTCTTCCGAACTTTCCGTGGTATTTATATAGAGCCTTGATCTACTCCAGTCGCCTCCGGGTGATGCAAGTGCTCCCCTAAATGCAGCTGGATCGTTGAGATTCGTTCCTTCAGTGTCCGTTAGGTTCACCCTGATGTCCTGTAGTACGTCCTCCGTTGGAACTCCTACTTCCAAAAGTCCATACCGACACGGATACCCATCGCAGTGATCCACGTGTTCGTAGTAGGTAATATCATCGTGTACACTCCCGTCGTACTGGTAGTATGAAACCACATTTTCCTCGTGAAAGTCTGCGGGACCAGCTACAGAAGCACTTACTGTGGCCGAGAGTATCAGAGAGAAAGCAAAAAACATCATCAAAGCCGCATTTTTCTTCATAGTACCTGTGTCTAATGTTATCCATCAAAAGATATTTAAAGCTTTTCTCCAACCCTTTTTCTGAGTTTCTCCATCCTCCTTCTGTACTGATCTTTTCTCTTGTATACCCTGGGCATACTCACAGCTACTATTATAAACATCAGGGCCAGGACGTGCCAGGTTTCAACTACAAGAAGTGCTTCGTCTCCGGATATCCAAAAGCTTGTTTTATCAGTTTCGATTACCTGGAAGCCTCTTCTCATGTTTGCCTCAAGTGTGTAGTTTCCCTCGGGAAGACCGCCCATATCTATTTTAAACGTTCTATCGATTGAGCTATCTGGCATTCCAATTAGGTCGCTGAATACCCTACCGGTTTCCGGGTATGGCCCAAATACCGATAGTTCTATATTCCCACCTTTGTATCCTTCACCTCCTACTGCCAGCACCGAAACCTCCACATTCTCCGGGTCTGTGAAGTTTTTCGCAGCGGTCGAAAGAACAAGAACCGGCGGAAGTTCTCTGTAAACAAGTGAGATGTTTTCTCTACCGTCCCTTGGAATGTCCATTGGACCTATGTGTAACATATCTCTTTCCATGAAATAATCAGTCGTTTGACCGCTTATGATCGCGGATTCTACCTGTTCTTTCCTCAGGTCCATCGTTCTGTAAACCTCGTAATATCTATGATAGGATGGGTTATGTACAGTGTTTTCCACCAGAAACTTGACGCTTGTTTCGTTGGATTGAAGTATCTCCATGCTTTCATCTTCCAGTATTACAGGTGGAGTATAGGTCTCGAGGAGCAGCACCTTCCTTTCCATCGGCGACAGTTTTACGTCCACGCTAACAAACTCGTTTCCTCTTCTGTCACGTATCTCAAGATCTTTTCCGTTTACATGACATGAAAACGATTCCCTGGGGAGATCGACTTCCAGTGTCCTTGAAACTGTTTCTTCGTTTGGATTATTGATAGATACCTTTCTCGTCCATCTTACAGGTTGACCCACAGCCGCTTTATCTTGTTCCCACCTCTCCCTGACTACCTGAAGTTCCTCCAGCTTCCAGCCTACCCTTATCGATGTGGATGCCTCATCGTAAACAAAACGGTCTTCGTAGTAATCATAACCCGAAAGTCTTGTTATTACCTCGTTCGAACCGCGGTTGAGCCTTGCGTTGTATGTTATATTTACCATATCTTCATCGTTAAGAACAAATCCATGCTCTCCGTAGTCTAGCATTTCTATCTCATATATCTGGTACTTCTCGTCGCCCACTGTCGACGTTCCCTTTTCGTTGACTTCGTAGTTCCCTGAACTAATTTCATACCATCCATCGTCCTCCTTCCTGTGTTCTATTGTTATTGATGGAACTTCTATTTCGGTTCCCTCTGGTAGCATCATATCAAAACCGACCTCTCTGAACCCCCTTCCTCCTGTGTCTATTATCCTATCGGATCTTTTGACCTCTACGAGATTCCCTGTTATTACCGACGACGTGGATTCGACTGTGTCTATTTCAATTCTCTCTGGTTCTGTGGGCGGAACTGTTGGATCAGGTTCTGGTTCGGCGCCTTGTACAAACCTTTCTTTGTAGGTCTGGTCTGTGTCCGGAGTTCCGGAAGAGGAAACCAATTTAGAGTTGCTGTAGAAGGTATATGTCATGTCATCCTCGGAACCATCGGATGTGATGGTGTACCTCATTATAAGTTCATCGTTTGTTCTGAACCGGTCTATAGTGCTGTTTGTTATATTTATCTCCGCGTGAACTAGACCATCAGTGGTTTCGTCTGGTTCTATTTTTGTTATGTTGGCATAATCAGTAACGTCATATGAATCCATCTCATCCTCTGTGTAGTTTCTATATACTAGACTGACACTTCCTGTGTCGATGGACCAGCTGGTTGGATCCTCTTCTTCTGAGTAGTATGGAATATCAGAGAATATTTCTACGTTTTCGACTTCTACTTCCTCGTCACCTAGGTTTCTTACCTTGTTTTTTACGTCCAGGTCTCTCCTACTTATATCGTTTCTAGGTAGGGAGATGTCACTATCAAGCCCGGTTACCAACTGATGGATGTCAGGCATACGAACAGTCGGCTCGATAAATCCCTCATATATTGAGTCACCCCATATCAGTTCCCAGTCGTATAGGGTATAGTACATATCTTTGTCGCCCTTTTCGGTCTCGTATATGTCCGTGTATACTGATTCACCTGGTCCTATTGTCTCACTTTCATTTGAAACCATCAACGGTTCTGTGTCACCTGTTTTGTAGAACTTCCAACCATCTACGTCGTATTCCAGAACGCTGGCCCTGTTTTTCATGAAACCCCTCACCACCCAGTTTTCATCCCTGCCCTCATCCATGTACATTCCTGAACGTACGTTCCCCCTACCTTCCCTGCTAACGAAGCCTATCCCTGTATGTGTATCACCTAAGTCATAGGTTGCATAATAATCCCCGTCACTCATCCGAAGGGGTGCATCCTGTTGGAAATTTTCACCAGGTGTTGTTTCACCTTCGAAACTTAGATTAACAGGCTCACCTTCGTTTAGTTCACCGGTCCAAACAACCCTTTCATGGTATGTGTCATTATCGAGATCGTATACAGTACAGTGTCCTTCTGTACATTTTGGCTCGGAGAAGTCAAATGAATCCTGGCCCATCGGACCAGTTTCCTTAGGAGATTTGAACTCGAACATTGTCTCCGATATTAATTTGTTGGATTCTATTGTTACGTTAAAGTTGAAATGGTTCGTTGATGTGTGTAGGTCCTTTCCTCCCTTTTGGTTTTCGTAATCGACAGTTATATTTATCCTGGGTATATCATCAAGTTCTTCGAGATGTATGTCATAGTTTAGGTCCTGTCTGGAATCTGTTGCTGTTGTATTAAGATAAAGTTTCGTCGGCTTTCTGGCGGGCGAAGCAAGAGAAGGCCTATATGCCTCAGTTGAAAGTAGGTTTGTGCCTTCCTTTCCGCTGAGCTCCAGGGACACTTCCTGTAGTATATCACGGGTAAAAACTTTCACAGAACCCTCACCGTACTCGTTTGCCATGGTTCCGTTCGGAAACCATTCTGAAATTATCCTTTCTGTTACGTATGATTCGGGGTAATGGACATCCCCTGCCGTTGTTATGCTACCAGTGGTTATGACCGTAACTGTTAATGTCACCACGGCCAAGAGGAGCAGTAAGCTTCTTTTACTCATAGTCCTTCTTATCATACTTATCTCTATCTCCAAATAAAAGTTTCACCATATTCTTTGTTGTAGTATATTTTCAAACTTCCGTTCAGATCCGTTTTTGTTCCGTCTTCTGATGTCGCACCGATAGTTAGGTTTGTTTCGCCTGTCTTCAGTCTCCTAGTTGTATCCGGTGTCAGACTGCACCTGGGTTCTTCTTTTCTTCTGACCACACAAAGTTCTCTGTCGTCTTCCATGACCGTCAGCCTTTCAACATCTTTCCCGTAATCCAGGAATATGTTTGCACTCTGTGGTTCGTAACCCCTTAACATCAACGTGTCGAACTCCAATTTGGCTACTCCACCATCGGGTATACTGACCACAGGTTCAGACTGGTTGAACATAAGTGATCTTACCTCTGGCCTTCTTCTGATAAACATACCGGTAGCTGTTTCTCCTGTTGCAAAGACGCCACTGAAAAATATGAACCCGATCAGAACCAGTATAGCAATCGCCTCTTTCTTACCCGAGTTTCTGTGCTGTACCTTTCTGTCTTCTTCCAGTCCTTCAAAGAAGGCCTTTGATCCCTTGTTTTGGATTGTTTCGTATCCGCGTCCTCCTCCGTCCACAATTGTTCTTTTTAACATCACACCAACCAGGGCAGCGAATCCCAGGACCGTCAGTAGTATGTATGTCCATCTGAACTCCATCTCCTCCTCTATCTTTACACGGAATGTATCTGTGGCTATTGCTTCCCTTCCCACGTATTTGACCAGTGACTCGAATACGTATATACCTTCTTCGATGTCCTCGGGTATCTTTAGCTCTAACTCCCTTTCAGTTGTGTCCTTTACTGCAAACGTATCTGTTCTCTGGTTGACTACTTCTCCGTGGGTATCACGTATGGAGTATGTGTTAACTACATCCACCGTTGCGAGCCTACCTCCTATGTTCTGTAACCTAAGGACACCTCGCATGGTTTCTCCTGGCTTTACATCATGTTCCAGGGCGGTGAGCGATGTGTCGAATGCAGGTATGTTGGCACTTTCGTGCATCTCAGTTCTTATCTCCACGTCCGTGAGGGGGTCAAATCCAGCGAGTGTTGTCGGCAACCGGAACTGGCCTCCGCCAATAAGGGTCATGTTATACTCTATGGTTATTCTGTCGTTTTCGTACAGGTATCCGTCCCATATAGCGTTTTCACCCAGTGCTGCCGGGGTCATATTGTAGTGGTAGAGCCTGGCTTCTTTCCCATCGGGAAGTGTGACACCTGTATCATCTTCCTCTAGTATGTAGTCTTCGTCTTCGATCATGTCAAAGGTTTCTCCGGACGTGTGGTTGTAGTAACTGATTGTCTTGTTCTTTACCTCGTCTGTACCTTCTGGAACGTAGTCTGCTAACATCAGTTCCGTGCTCTTACCTCCTATTGAGGTCATTGTTACCTTGCTGCTTGCTATCTGTGGGTTTGTGAGATCTGGTATCCAGAAGTCCTTGTTTCCTCTGAGCACAACATCGTATACGCTGATAGTAGTGTTTAGCCAGCCATCCTCTTCGTTGCCCTCGGTATCCTGAACCGTGGCGTTTGTATACATCGTTCTTTCATCACCTACACCCAACTCGGAGCTTTTCGTAGTGTAGTTTACGGCAACCGTGTCGTTCTCCTTTAGATCACCTAGCTCCGTTGCGTCCATTTCGACCACTGTGATGTTGATTACATAGTTACTGCTCTCCTCGTCCTGGAATACATCTATGGTCGCTTCGTCTGTTATATCCTCCAGTTCATAGGGCGAGCTTCTGGTTCTCGTCACATCTATACTATCAGTGCCTGGTGGAACGAAGTCATACGGAACTTCGTCAAGTATCTCGAAGGTGGTTATGTTGTTGTTTGCCTCATCTACATACAGTTCTGTCGTTACAGCTATTTCCTCCTCCTCACCTACCACCAAGGAACCCGGATCCATGTCCCTGAAGAGGTCTATATCGATCATCAGCTCGAGCTCAAAGTTCAACTCATCCTCTCCGCCGGCCTCGGTCTCGAGACCTTCCTCCGTCACAAATCTGTAGTCCTCGTGGTCTGCTGTGACGTTAACTTCCAGATGAGGCTCGACTTCCAACGAGTATTCGCCGTCTGAGTCCACGTCAGTTTCGTTCAATACCTCTTCTCCGACCTCCACAGTAACTGTGGCTCCTTCTATACCCTCTCCTGTCTCAGCATCAACCACTTCTCCCCAGAACTCGTGGTCCAGCGGCTCCAGCGAGAAGTCCACTGTGTGCTCCCCGCCAGGCTCCGTTTCCAGAACCCCGTCTTCCTCGTAGCTCTGGTAGTTCTCATGAGTAACGTTCACGTCCAGCTCCATGTCCGCAGGAACAACTACCTCGTAACTCCCACCACTGTCCGTGGTATCGTTCCAGACGTGAGTACCGTTGTAGAACTCAACCTCCGCCCCTTCGACCACCTCACCACTCACCGAGTCGTTGACAGCACCACTCACCGTAGCATCGTCTGGCTCGAAGTGAGCCACCACCTCCCTGTCCTGATCCATAATTACTGTGATTTCTTCGTCTTCGGCGCTTTCACCATTGGGGTTGTTTTCAGTATCTATACCCCACTTTCCACTGAGATAATTCTCTACTTGTTCTCGCTCTTCATTAGAAAGAGCACGGTCGTAAATGAGGATTTCTGCAATGTCACCAGAAAGCCTGGGGTCACCATCCGACCTTCCTCCGATGGTGATACCCTGCATTTCATCGTTGCCTGCATCACCTGATGCTTTCTCTTTGCCATTTTCATAACCCACAGTATTTTCTCCATCTAAGACCATTGAATTAATGGTATGGTCAAAGGGACGAGACTTACTGTAGGTAACATTCGACCCTCCTCCATAAAAGATGATTTCATCTGAGTTCCATATAAAACCCTGTCTATTTGAAGTATCATAACTATCGTATGCATAAGGCCAGCTGTGGGAAGAATTAGCATCTATGCTCCACACTACAAAATGTGTGGAGGGTTGAGTAATCCTACCATTTGCCCTGTTATTATAGTTCTCAAAGGAAAGATAATCGTTTTCATCAACGAACCTGACAACCGGGTTCCCATTCAGCACGTCTGTCTTATAAAGCGGTCTATTTGCTTCTGTGTTCTGTTCGGCATCGTTGCCTTCGCCTGATAAATCTTCCCATGTCCCGATAGAATCACCATCTTCCAGTCCCTCGATGGCGTCAGCGTCAAGGTATAAAACTAAATCATCAGCCGGAATTTTACCAGGAACATCTCCCGTCCACTTCACGAAACTCCACCCGTCCTCTGGTGTCGCGTTCAGTTCAACGTTCGCGGTGTGTTCGTACTCCTCGACGTAGGGTAAAGTAACTCCAGTATCATCAACATCTATATATCCTTCACCTTCTTTGGTAACATTAAGTTTCCATAGTGGAGTAAGTGTGAAGTCCACTTCCACAGTTTCGCCTGCACCCACGTACACGTCCTCCTCCGTTTCATCCACGAACTCCTCGTGGCTAGCCTCCACGTCGTAGGTCTCATGTGGATTAACGATAACAAGGTAATCACCATCAGAATCCGTAGTGTCGGATCCCACTTCTATATCTGTTCCGTTTTCGTAAACGGTTATATCAACGCCTTCAACGTATCCACCTGCCTCGCTTCCAACTGTACCTTCAATTAAAGCTTCGTCTGGCGTCAGTTCGAAGTCCTGTTCGTGGTCTCCATGTGGTTCGGTTACCAGAACGTTTGCAACCGTTTTTTCTTCGTAGTTGTCGTGGGTTATCGTTACGTCAGGTTCCTCGTGAGCGGGTATGGTGATCTCGTAATAACCATCGCCATCAGTGGTATTTTCGGCGGCACCGTCTTGGTATGTACTGTAATCGAAAGTTATATTGGCATCATCCACCGGATCGCCTGATACTGAATCGGAAATTATACCGGACACAGTAGCATCCAGCGGCTCAAGTGAAAAGTCCACCGTTTCAACAGTATTAGGCTCAGTCTCCACTCCTTCAACAGTCTCATCAACATAGTCATCATGTTCGGCAGTAACGTCAACAGTTATGTCCGGCTCAACCTCAACGTAGTATTCACCATCCGAGTCCGTTACCCCGGTCCAAGTCTGCCCATCACCTTCAACAGTAATGTCGACTCCCTCAATACCGAATCCTTCTACATCGTCCTCCACCGTACCCTCAACCGCAGCCTCCTCTGGAGTAAGTTCAAAGTTCTCTACATAGTCCTCGTTAGGATCAGTAACAAGCAGATCTTCAACGATCTTGGTCTCGTAGTCATCGTGGGTTATCTCCACATCCAGATCATGGTGAGCAGGTATCACAACATCATAATCACCATCCGAGTCCGTCACATCACTCCATGTATCTCCTCCATCCTGGAACTCAACCGTAGCTCCTTCAACCCCACTGCCAGTATTAACATTGGTAACAGTACCGGACACAGTAGCATCAAGAGGTTGTAGGTCGAAGTCCACTATATGGTCTCCACCGGGCTCTGTTTCTATTGTCTTTTCCTCATCTTCATAGTCCTCATGAGAAGCCTCTACAGTTACTTCCTCATTCGGATCAACGATTAAGCTATATTCACCATTCTCATCTGTTTCATCTTGGTCCATTTCTTCATCGTTTTCATCATATGCGGTTACGGTTACATCTTGAAGTTCTGAATCATCTACATAATCGTAGACAGTACCCCTTATCGAAGCCTCATGGGGATCCAGGTAAAGGTCCACGTCTTCCACATCCTCGTTCGGCTCCACGAAAACAGTCTCCGAATCATCGTCGTAGTCGTCCTTGGAAGCTTCTACGGTGTACTCGGTACTTGCAGTAACGGGATCGAACTCATAGTATCCCTGTGAGTCCGTGGTTGTTGTTTCCACGGTCGTTCCGTCTTCGATAAGCTCGACCGTCG
>PUKU01000031.1 GCA_003550625.1 Candidatus Aenigmatarchaeota archaeon | reverse complement strand
GAGACTTGTGTCCATAAGACCCTCCCGTCCGTTCATGACAAGGAAGTAGAACTCACCTGGCGACAGTCCTTTCTTGAAAGACGATCGCACAAATCCATGGGCCTCTGGTGATAACTCGCCCCTTTCAAACAACGAGAGTGTCCTCTTTTTGTATCCCCTGTGTATTCTATTTCCTCCCAGTGTCTGCTGACCAACGACTCCTCCTATTTGTGAAAGCTGTACCATACCACCTCTTGCACCCGATTTTGCCATAACAACGGCAGAGCTTTCCTGAGGAAGGTCTTCGCCTACTATATCGTTTGCTTCGTTCTGCACCTCACCAAGCCTTTTATTTATATGTGATTCGAGGGATTCCTCTCTACTTTGGCCGGGTATCTGGGTTATCTTACCATCCTCGAAGTCCTCTATGAGCTTCTTTGCATCCTTTTCTGCATCCTGTATGAGTTTTTCTATCTTTTCTCTGGACTCTTCAGATATATCTACATCGGATATGCCTATTGTGAACCCTCTTTTATTTAGATATTCCAATGACAGTCTGCTTGCATTGTCCAGGAAGTCCTTTGCCCTTTCGCTTCCGTGCAGCCTTTCGATTTTTTCTGTGACCTTACCTGCAAATGATCCCACTGCGACCTCGTCTATCCTTCCCTTTTTGAGTTCACCCTTTTCTATTATTACCTTTTCGCCGGTTTCTGACTTAAATACAGCCGTTATATCAGGCAGTAAGAACGAGAATAGTTCCTTGCCGGATACTGTTTCGGAGTCCACAGATACATCTTCAACTCCTGCCTGGGTTAGTAGTTCCTGTGCCTCCTTCCGTTTGAACTCTACCTCGTCTCCTGTTAGAAGGTATAGTCCTGAGATGTGGTCCTGTGTGCATCCTATGATCGGACCACCAAATCTGGGACTTCTTATGTTTTCCTGTACAAGCATCAGCTCCTCTGCTTCTGCTCTGGCCTCTGAAGTCTGTGGTATATGGAGATTCATTTCGTCGCCGTCGAAGTCTGCATTGTATGGATCACATACACAGAGATTTAGACGGAATGTCTTCCAAGGCATTACCCTAATCCTGTGTGCCATTAGGCTCATTCGGTGAAGCGAAGGTTGTCTGTTGAACAGTGCAATGTCACCGTTTGTAAGATGTCTTTCTACTATAAAGCCCGTTTCAAGCTCCTCTGCTATCTGCTTGCAGTTGTCATCGGTTATCTTTTTCTTTCCTCCGTTGGGCCTTACAAGATAGTTTGCACCCGGGTGATTTTCGGGACCTCTTTTAACAAGGCTCTTGATTCTTTTCAGATTGTCGTCCCTTACCTTTTCAGGTATCGTCATCTCCTTTGCTATCTCTTCGGGTACACCAACTTCGTTTATTGATATGTTTGGATCCGGTGATATCACCGTCCTTGCGGAGAAATCAACACGCTTACCTGCGAGATTTCCACGGAATCTCCCTTCCTTTCCTTTGAGCCTCTGGGCAAGTGTTTTAAGAGCCCTTCCGCTTCTGTGTCTGGCTTGTGGTACACTTGAAAGGTTGTTATCAAAGAACGTTGATACATGGTACTGTAGAAGCTCCCATAGGTCGTCGATTATGAAATCTGGAGCTCCTATCTCGATATTATCCGCTAACCTTTTATTTATCCTTATTAGGTCTACTAGTTTGTGTGTTAAATCATCCTCAGACCTCTGGCTTGACTCTAGAGTTATGGAGGGTCTCATGGTAACCGGGGGTACAGGCAGTAAAGTAAGTATAAGCCATTCTGGTCTTCCGCCGCCTATCCCGAACTTTTCCGTGGTTTCTTCACTTATGTCTTCAAACCATTCTCTTATTTCCATTGGATTTAGCTGTCTTCCGCCAAGTGTGAAATTATGGGGTCTTTGTCTTTTTACTTTGTCCTGTTCTGCCTCACAGTGTGGACACTTCTTCCTCTTCTTGAGATAAAGCTCCCTCAGAGGATCTTCCATACTCTGTATTTCATCATCCTCTCCGAGTGGTTCATGGCACTCTTGGCATGTTGCCCTTAGAAGCTTGTATACAGTTTTTACATATCTTACATGGATCACTGGTCTTGATAGATCTATATATCCGAAGTGGCCCGAGCATCTTCCTATACTTCCACCACAGGTCCTACATTTCATACCGGGGTCTATGACCCCCATTCTTGGGTCCATTACACCACTCTCTGCTGGATAACCACTTTTGTCGTATAGTTCTGGTTCGGTTATCTCTGCAACAGCGAGCTCCTTTATCTGCTTCGGGGAAAGTATCCCGAACTTTATCTTCCTTATTCTAGATGGCATTATACTTCGTCCTCCGTCTCGAGTTTTGGATATATTACCATTGATTTTAGTTCGTCCAGTAAGAGCTTGAATGCATACCCCATTGAAACGTCTTTGATTTCACTTCCCTTGCACATGGGACATACGACCTCACCTCTATTTTCATCCTCCACTGCTATAATTCCACATTTATCACACACGGGCAGTGTTACCTTGTCGGATGAGAACCTTTCTTTGAGGGTCATGGCTGCACCATGTCCTATGAAGCAGTCCTTTTCCATCTCTCCCAATCTTAGACCACCTTCCTTGGCCCTTCCTTCTGTGGGTTGTTTGGTTAGTAGAGTTACAGGCCCACGGGATCTTGCATGTAGCTTACTGGACACAAGATGCTCCAGTTTTTCATAGTATACTATGCCCTGGAATATTTCTGTTTCCATCATTTCACCGGTTTCGCCGTTGTATAGTACCTCTTTTCCGTCAGACCTGAAACCAAGATCCCTTAATTTTTCTCTCAGATCCTCTTCCTTATCTCCGGAGAATGCGGTTCCGTCCATCTTCTCTCCTCCAAGGGATCCTGTCTTACCTGCAAGTATTTCCAGTAGCTGTCCAACGGTTTGTCTTGATGGTATACCATGTGGATTTAATATTATATCGGGAGTTACACCGTCTCTTGTGAATGGCATATTTTCTTCTTCTTCGAGTAGTCCTACCACACCCTTCTGTCCATGCCGTGTTGCAAACTTGTCACCCAGTTCCGGTATTCTAAGTTCCCTGAGAGTAACCTTCACAAGTTTGTTACCGTCTTCGGTTTCCGAAAGTAGGACCTTGTCTGCAACCCCCTCTTCACCATGTCTCACAGTAACAGAGGTTTCTCTTTTGTTCTGTATTCCCGTTACGAAGTCACCTGTTCCCATAAATCTCAGCGGAGATGTCTTTCCTACCAGAACATCACGGCTTTCGACCTCGACCTCGGGTGGTACTATACCATCCTCTGCCAGATGGGAGTAGGCTTCTTCCGATCTGTATCCTCTTACATCCTTATCCGGTATTACTATTTCATCTTCCTGTCCTCCAGAGTATCTCTGTCTTTCAGCACTGTACGTTCTGAAGAAGTAGCTTCTACCCAGGCCTCTTTCAACGCTTCTTCGGTTCATTATCAGTGCATCCTCTATATTGAATCCCTTGTAGGATATCATTGCAATGACAACGTTTTGTCCTGCTGGGTGTTTATCCAACTCTACCGCTTCCTCGGTTTGGGTTGTTACGAGTGGTGTCTGTGGATATGTGAGTAGATTACTTTTTGTATCGGCTCTCAGTGGATAGTTTGTGCTGTAGAATCCAAGAGTCTGACCTATCATCTTTGCACCGTAGCTTATCCTGTCACCCCTGTTGTATTCTGGGAAGGGCACGAGTGATGCATTTATTCCCAGTATGTTTGCAGGGTGTATCTCCATGTGAGTGTGCTTGTCTGTCAGCTCTTCCTCGGTTGGTGCAACTATGAGATCTTCTTCCTCTGCAGCGTCTATCCACTCTATAATACCTTCCTCTATCAGTTCACTCCATGTCAGATCTCCTTCGTCGAGTTTTTTTAGGTGTTCCTCCTTCAACAAAGGTTCTCCGTCTTCCACCCTTACAAGGGGTCTTCTTACTCTACCCGAATCTGTGTTTATGCGTATATTATCTTCGTCTTTGTTATGCCTTACATTGAACTCGCTTGGTATTGTGCTGTTTCTCCTTTTCTCCTTTATCTCTTCTACCATTTCAAGCGGCTCATCCGTGGTTCCTATAAACTTTCCGTTCAAAAAAACATCAGTCATAATATCTACCTTTTGATCTTTGCCTTCAGGTCCTCGATGGCCTTTTCGGCTTTTTCATCCTCTATGCCTGTCGATATGGATGCCATAACTGCCAGATACTTCCTGAGACCAATTGTAGGTCCTTCCGGTGTCTGTGTTGCGCCAAGTCTCCCCCAGTGGGTTGCGTGTAACTGTCTGGCATCGAAATGTTCCTGTTGTGTGGATAACGGAGAGGTAACATTTCTTAGGTGGGATAGCGTTTTTATGTAGTTGGTTCTTTCAAGTCTCTGGGAAACACCGCTTCTTCCTCCTACCCATAGGCCTGTTGCAAAGGCTGACTGTATCTGTCCTGTGAGCATATCAGACTCTACTACTGTATTTATGGTAGGTACCTTTCCTCTCCTCGCTATCTTCTTATAGTTATACTTTATTCTTGATATCAGTCCGACCCGTCCAAGTAGCTTACTTCTTAGCAGTATTTCTAGAAGCTCGGAGCTTGTTCTTATTCTCTTGTTTCTGTAGTGGTCTATGTCATCTGGTTCTAGATCTCCATTGGCCACATAAAGAATCTTTTTTGCACACCTTCCCAGGTACTTGGCCTTGTTTAACCTGTCCTCCTCATTCTGGCTTATGTGTGGAAGAAGGTATTTGTCGATTACCTCCCCTGCCCTCTCCTTTCTGTAGTCCTTTTCAGAAACGTTCATGCCTTTGCCTATGTAGTCGAGTGCCTCTTCGGTATCTGATACATCGGTCTCGTAAAGGTTTGCATATATTTCCTCCTGGTATTCCTCCTCGCCTGTTATGGATTCAACAATTTCCTTGTCAGTTTCAAGTCCAAGTGCCCTCATGACCACTACCAGTGGGGTCTTTCTGACATTTGCAAAGGATATAGTTATCAGACCATCCCTCCTCTTGTTTATAGTGTGTCTCTGTCCCCAGCCTCTTCTTTCGGAGTTTATCCTGGCCGCATAATCTATCTTCTTTTTACCTTTTTTCTCTACTATTACCCTGTTCGGTGCTACCTCTTCCAGAAGCATGAGCACCCTTTCTGTTCCATTTATTATGAAGTATCCACCAAGATCGTCTGGATCTTCTCCGGCCTCTATCAGTTCCTCCTTGTCCATGTCTGAAAGCGGACACAGGTTGGACCGAACCATTATAGGCAGCTCCCCTATCTTTACCTCCTTTTGTTCATGTACCTCACCGTCTGCCTTTGTAATCATCTGAAGAAATATAGGCGCGGAGTACGTTATATCTCTGAGTCTGGCTTCCTTGGGTAGTACCTCCCTTAGGCTTCCATCTGCTTCCTTTACGGATGGCTTACCAACTCTTACCTCACCCAGCTCTATCACAAAGTCCCCAAGTCTCTCAGACTCGGGTTCTATGGTTTCGATCTCATCTATTATGGCCTGTATTCTTTTATTTACAAACCTGTTATATGCCTCAATCTGGTACTTTGCAAACCCTTTTTCCGATTTGAAAGCCTTCAGTATAGTTTTAAATTCACTTTTTATCATTTTAACACACTCTAACCTTTCTTTACAACGAGCCTATAGTAAACTGCTTTGCCTGCAGTCGGGCTTTTTCTTGTGATCTTGAGAACATCACCAAGACCAGCCTCTATCTCTTCTACTACAGGGTCATTTTCGAAAATCTTTGGAAGCTGTTTTTCACTTATTTCAAGCTCATCGAGAAGCTTTTCCTTTTCTTCCGAGGAAAGAACCTCATGTTTCGGTACCCTGACATGATCCGTTACATTGTATCCTTTTGCCATAGTCTCCCCACTTTCATATAAAACGCCGTGCTTCACACTTTAAAGAAAGTCTCATGAACTGGTAATTTCCTTTGTTGGTTAACGTTTATAAAGGTTTTGGTCGTTTTTATTAGACTATTGTCGATGTGTCAGGTCGACTTTCGGTGTTTTATGGGCCCGACGGGATTTGAACCCGCGACTCCTGGGTTTCTTTCCTCATTCCAGACTATTTGATCCGGTCGGAGCTTTTAACATGGTTAAAAGCCCAGTGCTCTGCCAGACTGAGCTACGGGCCCGACTTTATATTACAGCTTCTTGAAGTTTTCGACAGATCTATCATAACTTGCTTCGTCTTTCTCTGTGAATAAACAGCCAGGAACTTCATTCCTTTCCCTGTGGTATCTTATACACTTGCAGCATATTCCTTTCCTGGGACAGCCAGGGTATGTGCAGGTACAGTTCCTGGTGTTTTCATCGATCCTTTTACAGTTCGTCACATTCATCCTTTGGTATTGTTAAAATGGCGCCGCGACCGGGATTTGAACCCGGGTCAGAGCCTCGACAGGGCTCTATGCTTGGCCCCCTCTTTCAGAGAGTTAAGCCACTACACCATCGCGGCATTTTTGACATAACATTCTTGTTGTAAGCCTTTTAAGTATTTATCCTTTGCTTTGAGTAGAAATGATGGCCGGCAGCGTCCTGACTTTCTCCTCTTCATGAGGATACTGGCCAATTCGCTGAAAGGCTTTTCTTCCGTGTTCAGATGGGTACGGGAGTTTCCCCTTCGCTTTGGCCGCCAGCCTTAGTAGTCCTCGAAGTCAATCTTTTTAAATCTTACTCTGTGACCAGTAAATTTATACGCCTATCCTTACCTTTGAAGAAGATCTTTCAAATGTTCTTCCGTCGACAGAACCTCTTACGCTGGCCTCCGGAAATATGAGCTCGTCCACCGATTCAACAAGCACCTTCACCTTGTAATGTATGACTCTACTGTCCCCTGGTTCGATGTCGCTTAGCTTCCATCTTAATATGGTTTCGTCGTCCTTTCTTTCGATGCTTGGTTCCAGTGTATCAAACTCATCAAGTACTCTTGTTACGGACGGGGCCGAGTCTTCGAGTATTACATTTTTGGCCTTTCCAAACAAACGGTTTGTTACATACAACGATACCGTGAGAACTCTCTTGTCATCGGATATCTCGCTTCTCTCCACCTTCTTCTTAACCACAGGTGCCTTGATGTACATCTGTATCTGGAAGAGTATGACAGCAAGAAGTACCAGAAGTATGTATATGGGCCAGTAGCTTACCTGATACCTCAGCTGGGTGGATTCGCCTGGTTCAAGCTCGACGTTCCATCTATACACTTCAGAAAGACCATCCCTGTATACCTCTGCATCCTCGGGTGTTGTTAGGAAGGACATGAAGATTCCTGCACTTCTTTCGATCGCTTCACTGTGGACCACGTTTCCGCTGTTCTTTACATCTATGATGGTAGTTCTCGTTATGTATCTGCCGTCTGAGGTCTCCTCAACCGTGTAGTCCTTCACCTCTATTATATTGAAACGCTCGGATCCTTTCATTACAGTGTGTCCTGCTCCCATGACCTCGTATCTTATCTCATAATCGCCCGGTTTCTGTAGTTTGTCCAGGACTATCGATGTGTCGATAACCTTTCTTTTACCCGTCTCAAGATTAAACTCTGTGCTGGACTCCTCGATAGCAGTACCGTCCTTCATCATTTCTATCCTAAATATACCATCGTCAAAGTCCTTTGTTCCATCATTTTTGACATCCACTGTTGCCTTTATAGTTTCCCCTGGACTGTACTCGTCCGAATCGATGTAAAAATCATCGACCTCCATGGAATAATCACGTAGGACTATAAAACAGAGCTCAAAGTTCTCAGCCACCCTGGGTTCGTCTTCGGTCATGACGGTCATGTTTATGTTGTAGTCTCCCAGTTCAACTCCTCTGGGTGCAGATACGTCTAGATATATAGTTTCTTGATCGCCCGGGCTTATCCTGAGTATACTATCCGATACTGTTACCCACCTAGAGAAGCCGCGTGGAACCCTTACCCTGAAAATATTTCTACTTTCTTGAAGGTTGGTTATGTTTACCTCGTATGTATGTGGTAGAATTTTACACGTGTCCCTTTCTTCGTACTCTATCCCTATGTCTGCCATAACAGCAGGAGAAATTACCAGTGATACAAAAAACAGCGAAGCTACAAGGAGTATCCTTTTCAAGGTTTCACCAGTAATAGGTTTGTATTTATCGTAAATAAAGATTATCTGTCTACTTCTTGAACTTTGCTGCCTTTTCTGCCAGATCGGTGTGTGTCAAGAATATACTTCTGCAGCAGTACCTTTCAAGCCCCAGATCGTCCAGTACTTCCTTTTTGTCTTCTCCGTCTCCCGTCCTTCCCTTGAATTCTTCCCAAAGATGACCAATGGGCTTTCCACAGCTTATACATCTTACAGGAATTATCATTTTCTCACCTCTTGCTCCTCTGCTTGTGTTTTCTTGCACCCTTGCTTGATACGGATGGTTTGTGTGGCTCGGTTGTTCTGGAGTCCCTTACGAGCATATATCTATCGTACTCTTCAAACTTCTTCTCGAGCTTATCGTCACCTGAAAACTGAACGAGGCCCTTTGCTATAGCCTGTCTGACTGCTTCTGCTTGGCCTATTTTTCCTCCACCGGAAACCTTTATGTTCATATCTACCTTTTCTGAGAGATTCCCTGCTAGTTTCAGGGGTTCCCTTATCATCAGAGTAACCATTTCGTCCTGGAAACTTTCGAGTGGTCTGGAGTTTATCCTTATATTTCCGCTACCTTCTTCTACCTTGGCCCTTGCCTTCGCCTCCTTCCTCTTTCCTATAGTGTTAATGGACATCATTTACCACCTATCCTCTGAGATAGTTCTCCGACCGTTATATAGTTTGTTGTGAGTTTATCCGTGCCCTTTGCAATTTTTTCTCCTTCCTCCCCATCAGGATTGCCTCTTACTATCTCGAGTTTTCTGAGGGCTTCCTTACCTCTTTTCTTCCTTTTAGGGAGCATGCCTTTTATAGAGTCCCTTAGTATGTTTTCTGGTCTTAGTGATGTGTGTGGACCATGTCTTGGATCGCCAATCTCCTTCTTTTTCAGGTACTTGTTTACAGTGTTTTCCGGTCTTCCTGATATTACGGCCTTTTCGCAGTTGATTATCTTTACTTCCTCTCCCTTTAATATTATGCTTGCTACACTGGACGAAAGCCTTCCCATTATCTGTTTATCTGCATCTACTATCATTTTATCCCTCCATTATCTTGATACCCTTACCACTCGGATTTTTATCCACTAGGTCTCTGATGTCCACGGCAGTGCCGACTTCCTCTATCCGGCTTCTTGCTTGATCTGAGAAGCCAACTGCTGCTACTGTTACTTTCTTTGTTATTTTTCCACTGCCTGTGACCTTTCCCGGGACTACTACCGTTTCCCCCTCTTCAGTGTATCTATCTATCTTGGAGAGGTTTACAGATCTCTGTTTTCTCCTAGCCCTCTTTAGCCTTTCTGAGAGGTCCTTCCAGACATCCACATCTTCCTTCCTACCCTTCTCTTCAAGTTCTGCGATGGTCCTTTTCAAAACAGGGTTTGTTTTTTTCATATTTCCACCGTTTTATGCGGGGGGCCGGATTCGAACCGACGAAGGCACTAAGCCACAGGATTTCCTATCATCGCCCACGTGGGCATCAAAACTTAAGTCGGAACTTAAGTCCTGCACCTTTAGTCGTATACTTAACCTTTGACCGCTTGGTTACCCCCGCTAGCTTAACTTTTCGATTACCTTGTCCGCCTTCTCATCTAGTATCTCAGCGGTCTTCTTGAGTATTTCCTCTGGGCTGTGGGAAGACACAGATTCTACCTTAAATATAAACCTTTCCTTGTCTCCTGTAACCACGAGCCCATCAGATTCGATAGTTTCTACGCATTCGTTACATAAAGTACATGACATCTTATCGTTTAATTCAAGCTTTCCGTTCTTTAGTTTGAATACATCCCGTGGGCATACTTCTACGACCTTCTTTTTTTCTTCTTCCGTTATGTCATCCTGGTCTATGTCTATCAGTGGGTAGTACTGGTATGAGCTTATAGATGCCTGGTGCTTTGAGTGATCCTTTCCGGTCGAAAGCACAGCGGTAGCCTCTATATCTATGGCCTGGTTTTCATCGAGTATAGTTATCGGTATCTTGTCGTATAGGACATCGACTTCACCGGACTCGGAAACAAGATCGCCTGATACTACCTTTCCTGGTCCCTCTGCCTTTAGTGTGAATCTGGCTTCACAGTTGGAACAGCCTTCTTCACAGTCACACTCCTCTCTTGAATCAAACTTATCTGCATCGAATACAAGAGGTACCTGACCAAGCCTTTGTGCTATTACCTCATCGAAGAGAGGTGAGCTGTTTTCTATGATTCCCACATCTTCTACTGCAAGAACAGGTATGTGGTGCATTGATACTCTTCTCATAGCATTCATCATCGCAGGACTGGTTTCGCTTGCTATGAACTTCAGTTTTTTATCTTCGCCTTCTATCTTTTCCAGTTTCATGATCTAAACCCTCTTTCCTCTTTTTCCACCAGGTCTCCTTGTCGAATCGTGTGGTATTGGTGTTATATCCTCTATTTTACCTATACGCATCCCAGCTCTTGCTATTGCCCTTATTGCAGGTTGTGCGCCTTGACCTGGGCTCTTTGATCCATGGCCTCCTGGTGCCTTTACCTTTATGTCAACTTTGTTTATACCCTTTTCCTGTGCTTCACTTGCTGCTTTTTTTGCAGCCTGCATTGCTGCAAAGGACGTGCCCTTGTTTCTATCCTGGTCTGTTATCATTCCGCCCGTGTATCTGCTTATGGTCTCTGATCCAGAGAGATCTGTTATGTGTACTATTGTGTTGTTTTTTGATGATCTTATATTTGCAATTCCCTTTCTTTCAGTCATTGTTCATCAACCGTTAGTTTTTCGTCTATATTTATTTTATCTTCGAGCTTTTTTGGAACCAAGAAGGACGGTGATTTCATTGTTCTTTCGCCGACCTTTACGTGGCCATGAACTACCAGCTGTCTTGCGTGAGCGGGACTTCCTACCCCTGCCTTCTTAGATACAAAGGTCTGCAGTCTTCTGTCAAGTATATCTCTCAGTTCTATTCTAAGTATCTGACTTGTATCATCTTCCTCGCCAATCAGGCCTATGTTTCTGCACTTCGAAAGAAGCTCTTCCTTCTCCTTCTCCGTTGCACCTGCAGCAGCATTCCTGGCCCTTCTTCTGAGCTCACGGAGAAAGCTTTCCATCTTAAGTATTTCGTCCTTTCTCTTTAGTCCGTAGTGCTTCATGACTCCTCTGTCCTTCTCAAGCCTTCTCTCATCCCATGCTATCAAGGGCTTCTCATATTTCTTTCTCTGTTTCTTCTGATCTCCCATGTAATCAACTCTTTTTCTTTATTTTTTCAGTCGAAACACCCACAGATGAGTCCCCTCTGAAGCTGGACTGTGTTTTCTGTCCCCTTACTGGGAGTCCCCGTCTATGTCTCATTCCTCTGTAGGTACCGAGCTTTTTCATACTGTTTATATCTTCTCTGTGTTGTATATCTAGGTCCGTTGATACGAGCATTTTACTTTCGCCGTCTTCTGGATCCTTTCTCCTGTTGAGAAGGTATTCAGGTATCTTGCAATTTTTTATCGTATCCTGGAGCTTAGTCTTCTCCTCCTCGTCTATGTCTCCTG
>PUKU01000090.1 GCA_003550625.1 Candidatus Aenigmatarchaeota archaeon | reverse complement strand
TATTTATCCTCTCCCGTGGGTTCCCTGAAAATGTGGTTATGGCAATTTTTCTCGGATCTAAAACCGGTCCCGGGATAACCTGTTCCGTGGAGGGAAACGTACTCTACGTTCTCACTTCCAAAAAATATGTCCTGGGTGCCGTTGCCGTGATGCCGATCGACATCGACTACAAGTGTCCTCCTTCCTAGCTTCTCTACGGCTACGGCGATGTTGTTGAAATAACAGAAGCCTCCCACGTTGTTTCGTGTGGCATGGTGACCCGGTGGTCTCATTAATGAAAAGCCGTTAATCTCTGCGGCCTTTAATGCACCACCGACAGAAAGACGGGCATGGTCGTATATACCATCGTATGCAGGACAATCCATGCTAACAAAGTTTCCTTTTCTAACTTTTTCAACCAGCTTTCGACTGTGAACACTCGAAAGATCCTCCTTACTGCACTTCTTCGGTCTAACAAACTCGTATCCCTTGCTCTTGAGAAACTCTGCAGCCTTCTCGACACGCTCCTGTGACTCGGGATGACCACTCCTATGGAATTCGAGACATTCGGCAGAATAAACTACTTTCATAAATAAAAAATAAGATACTAGGTTTTATGCTTTAGTATTCCGACATTTCAATGTTCTCATCGAATTCACTTACAACATCTTCTGCAGTGCCCTGACTGATCCCCTTCCTAGACATGTATTCTAAGAGATCATCTTCAGACATCTCACCTGAAACGTACGCAGAAAAAGCACTGGAACTTATGTCTTCAAATCCTTCTCTGCCCTTGTACAAACCATGAATTTTCGGTACATCTATCCCATATTCCTCGGCGTTAAGAATATCTACAACTCCATCTATCACTTCGTTTTCCACACCCTTACGATACATTATGAGACAATGAATAGGAGATCCAATATCTCCTGCAAGGTACGCATCATCTGCTTCAACGCTGATCTTTTCCTTTTTGATTCCTCCGTTGTCATCCAGTCTGAGCAGATCAAGATCATACACCTCATTTGGTCTTCCTGCTTCTATTTCTCTATGGTCTTTGTACATTCTCTCTAATTCCTCATCAGAAGCATTTACAAGTGGATGATCTAAAAATTTCCCATCTTCTTCAAGATTGTCTAAGGCCTTCTTTAGTTCGTATATTGCTTCTTCGTCTCTTTTTTCTTCAGGTGTCTCCGGAAGAGGTTCATTCTCACCGAAAAACTCAACTACATCCTCTGCAAAGGTACTGTTAAGCTCACTTGCCTTATCAAAGTATCTACTTCCTCTGTTAACGTGCTCCTTGTACTTCTCTTCCCACTCTTCGTCGGATGCATTTTCACCCGGATGCTCAACTTCAGAACTTGACCTTTCACTCATACTTTCACATCTACTATATTGTCCCAAAGAGTTAAAAAGCTTTCGGAAGTTTTAACTTAAAAGTAGTTACAAATTCTTGACCATATAACTACCGTGCAACGAGTAACCAAGCTTTCTGTAATAATTTCTCACACCAACGCCCGATATAACAGCCATTCTATCCATGTCTTCTACTTTAGAAATCTCTTCGGCCCTTCTGAGCAGATTTTCACCGTAGCCGCTGTGCTGTACGCCTTCTTCTTTACTATCCAGTGGAACCTCTTGTCCGTAAACATGGAGTTCCCTAACAAGACCGTTTTTTCCATCTAGTTTTTCCATGGAAGGTTCATCAGGTATCCTTAACCGAAGTAAAGCAGCTATAACATCCTCGTCCTTGTCTTCGAAAGAAAGAAAATATTCCTTGCCGCCGGAGGCCTTGTAACTCCTCTCAGCCAACTGAAAATTCATATTTTCCTGGTTCTTTTTTACTCTCCCGACCTCTCTGCACCTTATACACCTACACCTTTCACCGCGTTCCTCCATCTCCCTGGAAACTATCTGCCTGAGATTAGATTTTCTACAACCCGCGACTATTGCCTGAGCAGGAACATCCCTATGGAGCCGCATTACACGGACCCAGGGTGGTATCTCCTTTCTGAGATCTATCATAAGTTCTATCAGCTCCTCGTCGCTGTAGGGCTCGTACTGTCCCCGGTTGTACATCTCCTCGAGCTCAGAATTTTCAATGACCAGTGTGGGATATATCTTCAAGGCGTCGGGCATAAAACGTCCATCAGAGAACAACTTTTTGAAATACTTTAAATCCATTTCCTTCGTTGAACCGGGTAGACCCGGCATGTAGTGGTAGGTGACCTTTAACCCCGAGTCCTTGAGAAGTTTGGTAGCTTCGATGACATCCTTAACGGCATGGCCTCTCTTG
The DNA here is from genome assembly GCA_003550625.1 of Candidatus Aenigmatarchaeota archaeon. Lineage (GTDB taxonomy): Archaea > Aenigmatarchaeota > Aenigmatarchaeia > PWEA01 > PWEA01 > PWEA01. The sequence continues at coordinate 233 of PUKU01000090.1, read as the reverse complement.
ACCTTAGTATATACCTCATCATCAGTTATCTGCACACCCAGCTCCACACGTGTAGTGCCTAAATCCAACATATCACGAACTTCCTTCTCCTTACAGTAGTCAGGTCTGGTTTCCACGGTAAGTCCAACACATCTGTGTTTCGCTTCTTCGTTTTTCCTCTTCGCTTCATCTAGACTATCGCTCCTTTCTCCATTCATCGCATCAAAACAACCCTTGATGAAATCTCTCTGGTA
>PUKU01000022.1 GCA_003550625.1 Candidatus Aenigmatarchaeota archaeon | reverse complement strand
TTTAAGCCACTTACAGTTCGAGGTTGATTTTATGGAATACTGTGATGAATGTAGCTCGGTTATGTCTCCCAAAAAGGAAGGTGGGAAAAAATATCTAATATGTAGAAAATGTGGTGCTAAGAAAAGGGCATCCAGCGAAGACTTTACAGTCAGTAAAAAACACAAGAAAGAGGGAGACGATATAGTTGTCATGGATGAGAAGAGTATGTCAGATGCCGATGCACTTCCGGTTGCAGAAAAGAGTTGTCCTGAGTGTGGACACGATAAAGCAGGTTGGTGGACACAGCAAACAAGATCAGGAGACGAAGCACCTACCAGATTCTACAGGTGTAAGAAATGTGGCCACCGTTGGAGAGAGTATAGTTAGTAGGTTATTGCTCATTTCCAGATGCTTTCACGGGCCTTTCCAACATCTTCATCTTCCTTCTTCCTGTTTTTTCTAGTTTCCTTATCAGTGTTTTTCTTCTTGGGTTTGGGTCTGTTCTTAACCCCTACCTTGGTGTCCTTCGTGTGGTATAGTTTAACAGGAAGTTCCTCGTCTTTTCCTGGGTTATCTTCCTTTTTCTCTTCATTACCCAGTAGCTCCTCTGCTGCAGTTTTCTTTCTTTCCCTTGGCTTGTCTTTATCGGGGTATATTACACCACCGATCTGACCGTCTTCCTTTGTATACACAGTCGGACCTTCCTTCTTACCTTCTTTCTTTGGGGTTCCTTTTTTGACCTCTTCCTTCTTTCTCTGGCTTATGAGTTTTTTCTGCTTCTCTTCGAGCTTCTTTTTGATGTCCTCGTCCTTCAAAAAATCATATCTTCCCATTTTATCGTAATATAACTTTAACAACATCAAATTTTAAAAAGCTTCGTTCTGTTTAAACCAACAGTAATATGAGGTTTCCGTAATAAACAGTTACTATCAGTGCTATCGTGAAGACAGGACCGAACCTAACACCCTCCCTCACCTTCACTGTTTCGTAGTTTTTCTTTATCTTTTCTACTTCATCCTGGTTTAGTCCCCTTATCCTTGTGCTAGAATCCTTGAATATGGATATGTTTTTGAGTGGTGTGTACTCACGAAGGAGATATAAGATTCCAAGTAGGACGCCCAGTGTGGGTGCAGGTAGGCTTAGATAAAAGTACATTCCCTCTGCGAATCCAAAGCCGTACATCGCTATCGGAAGTATCGCAAAGAAAATCATAAACTTGGCTACGCCTTTGATCTCTCCTGTTGGATCCTGTGCTGCGTCTATCTCATCTATTTCCTCTGCAAGCATGTCACCGGGCCTGAGCTTGTCTGTGGATATTTCCTGCATAAAGCCCATCTGTTCAACTGATTTTAGAAGTCTTATTATCACTAAAAGCAGTGCTATCATTGGTACCAGTAACAGGATGTAGAATATATCGAGGACCCAGCCTGCTCTGGCTATACCGATAAACAGAACCAGCAGCGGCAATGATGATATAAGCAGTATTCTCAGCAGATCATTCTTTACCCTTTTCTTGAAGTCTGAAAGTATACCTTTGTTTATAATTGAAAAAATACCTGCATATACTATCATGTACAGTGCTCCTACTAGGAATATGTTTATTATCAGCGCTGCAGGAAATGGAAATATCGATATCTGCGTTCCGAAGATAGGTGCCACAGGTACCAGGGTTCCCAGGCCCGTCAGAACCTTTGTGTCTCCTCCACCCCACTGTCCCAGAAGGTACATCACAAGACCAAAGGTGAAGAATACAGAACCTATAGATGCAGACTGGAATATGTATACAGGGTTCCATTCTACAACTGTCCACGTCAGGTTTATGATAAGTCCTGCTGCTACCATACCCAGTGATATCTCATCAGGTATTTCAGTTGTCTTGAGATCGAAAGCCCCTGCAAGTGCTGAACCAACTACGGCCACTGAAAAACTGATGTACTGAAACATAACCATAATCTTGTCGAGGACCTTAAATATATTTCGGACCGGGGAAAGCTTATAAAATCTTTTTCCAAAACAGTTCTTGGGTGTCAGCTTGCTTCCCGTTCCAAAACATGTTGCAGTTATAATGGATGGAAATAGAAGATGGGCCAAGCAACGTTCTCTTCCAGTTTCCATGGGCCATGAGAAAGGCGAAGAGTCCGTCGAAAAGGTTCTCGAGAAATCCCTTGATCTGGATATAGAGAATGTTACCTTCTGGGCCCTGTCTCTAGACAACGTTGAAAAGAGATCTCCCGAAGAGGTTGAAAACCTCATGGAACTCTTCAAGAAGAGCTTCCGGAAGATCAGGAAGGACGACAGAATACATAAAAATAGGGTAAGGTTGAATATCCTTGGGCGATGGAGAGAGGTTCTACCGGTCGATGTTGTGGAAGAAATGCAAAAGGCCATGGAAGCAACGGAGGACTACTCTAACTATTTTCTAAATCTTCTTGTGGCATACTCCGGAAAGGACGAGATGCTTTCCGCCATCAACAGGGTTGTGGAGATGAACAACGGTGGTAAGACGGAGGTAACAGAAGAAGATATCAAGAAAGG
>PUKU01000049.1 GCA_003550625.1 Candidatus Aenigmatarchaeota archaeon | reverse complement strand
GTCGAGGAATACAGGCGTGAGTCGGTAGTTCTTTCACTGAAGAACATAGTTGGGAGGTCCATGATATCGAGAAAGGAGGCGAGCGTACTTATAGGTTTCTTCCGGAAGATCAAAGAGAGACTGTGATTCCTTGTATCAGATCCCAACTTTTTAAAGGGTAAAGTACAATGATAAATCCGGGGTTATATATGATCGAAGTAATTGCCCAGTTTTTCGGAAACGGGGACTGGTGGACACGTATTCTATGGTTTGTTTTAATCATAAGTTTCTTCCTATTTTATCCCAAACTCATGATATACCAGCTGGTCCAGAAGCTTCAGATCAAGGTCCAGGAGTTTGAAAAGATGTCCAACGAGGCAAGGGAAGAGCTTGTTGACATGCTTGAGAAGAAGAGCGAGCTCCCGAGAAAAAAGATAAGAGAAAACCTTGACAGGATGGTAGATCTGTTTACGGTTCCACCGGAGGATACTGATCCGGCAGGTGTGATGAAGAAAATAAAGAGGATGTATGATATACATGACAAGAGATACAGACATTTCATAGGAGAAATATCGGATCTGGAAGGAGGGGAGAGAAAGAGTTTTGCGGCTGCAACTGTACATGCAACAGCAGTGCAGCAGATTGCCAAGATTGTAAGACACCTGCTTGAACTTGTGAAAGAAACAAAGAACCTCCAGATAGGTATGATTCTAAAGATGCAGATTCCGTTCATTGAAAAGCAGATAAAGATGTTGAAGGATAGTGTGATGTGTCTGGCAAACGAGGAGCCTGTGGGCGATTCAATAGGACCAATGTGTGCCGCCGCCATCATAGGAGACGAAGAAGTAGAGGAAATAGCCGAGGACCATGTCTGCGCAGAAAAGGAGATAGAGGGTAGACATGTGTTTATAACCAAGCCAGATGGACCTTCTGCTGTTCTGGGTGAGATATATGATGCAATAAAGAAGATTACAGATGAGAACGACATAGATAAGATAATACCCATAGACGCAAAGGGAATGCTGAAAGGGGAAGAAAGAGGTAGGGTCGTCGAAGGTGTTGGATTTGCAATGGGACCGAGAGGAAATGCAGAAAGACACTGGATCGAGGACATCGCAGTAGAGAAAGATATAAACATAGAGTCGATTGGAATCAACCAGGATCCAATGGAGGACGTCATAAGGCCCATGAAGAAGGAAATATATGAATCAGTCCCTGAAGTTAAGGAGGCCGTTAGGAGGGCTGTAATGAGATCGCCCGAGGGAAGCAACGTAATAGTTGCCGGTATAGGCATAACCGTGGGTGTGGGTAACAACGGTAATGCAGTTGAGGAGGCCAAAGATGTTATCGAAAAGAACATAGAGATAATGGAACAGAAGAAGAAGGAAGAAGAGGAAAACAAGGGCCTCGGTGAGAAGATTTCCGACTGGTTAACACCCTACTAAAGACTGTGGTGAGAGGTACTATGACCTATGAAAGACCAAGCTGGGACAAGTATTTTTTGAAGGTAGCAGATGTCGTTGCAGATAGAGCGACATGTGACCGTGGTAGAAGTGGTTGTGTTATAGCAAAAAACAAGAGAATACTCACGACTGGTTATGTAGGTGCTCCTTCCGGGATGCCGCACTGTGATGAGGTAGGTCATAAGTTCAAAGAGGTTACACACGAGGATGGTTCTTCGAGCCAACACTGTGTAAGAACAAGCCATGCAGAAGAAAATGCAATTGTACAGGCAGCGAAGCTTGGTGTATCCATAGAGGGTGCAACGTTGTACTGCAGGATGACACCCTGTTATACATGTGCAAAGATGATAATAAATGCCGGGATAGAGAGAGTGGTCTGTGAAAGAGACTATCATGCTTCCGAAGATACAAAGAGCATATTCCAAAAAGCAGGAGTTGCACTTGAGATAATGAACGATGAAGTACAGGAATATGACAAACAGTAGACAAAAAATATTTAAATGTACTCAGTAAACTTCTCAGGGTAATATGGTGATTATGTATGGGAATGAGACCAGGAAGATGTTATCGTGACAAGGACGGCAAGGCTTACACACGGGTCAGCCAGCGAAGGCCTAGGAAGAGCTACATCAAGGGAGTCCCTGCTATAAAGACAAGGGACTTCGAGAACGGAGACCGGAAGAATAAAGATGACTACGAGATAGAGCTTAGACTTGCAGTTGATCAGGACGTCCAGATAAGGCACAATTCAATAGAAGCTGCGAGGATGAACGCAAACAAATATCTAAAGGATAAGCTCGGAGAAAAGAACTACTTCCTTAAGATTCTGGTATATCCACACCATGTGCTTCGTGAGAATCCACTTGCCACCGGAGCCGGAGCAGATCGTTTCCAGGAAGGTATGACCAAAGCCTTTGGGAATCCAATAGGCAAGGCTGCTAGAATGAACAAGGGACAGACCTTTATGCTCATAAGAGTGCCTGAGGGCAAGTTGGATATCGCAAAGGAAACGCTCAGAAGGGCTAAACACAAGCTTCCATGTTCCTGTAGTATAAAAGGTATAGAGAACTACGCTTGATTCTTTTTC
>PUKU01000073.1 GCA_003550625.1 Candidatus Aenigmatarchaeota archaeon | reverse complement strand
CTGCTGGCATGGCGGCACTTTCAAGTGCTTCTTCTATGTCTACGTCTTCGAGTGCTGCTACAAGGGACTTTACCCTAGAATCTTCTACGTCTATTCCTGCCGCTTCTAGGATCTTTGTCACGTTTTCCTCTGTTATCTCCTTGCCTGCCGAATGTAGAAGCAGGGCGGACTGTATGTACTCCATTTTTTTGACACCTCCTGGAAATTCAATTTTCGGTTTTGGAAACTTCGGTTTCCAGTTCATCGACCTTGGACTTCAGGCCCTTTACCTTTGAATCGTTTATTCTTAAAAGCTCCTCAACTGTTTCCTCTGTTGTATACTCGCTCTGTATTGCAAGTGATCGTGCCTCAGCCCATGCATTTTTGATAAGCAGGGCTATGTTTTCATCTGTTATGTACTCTGCATTTATCGACAGGTTCATGGCCATCTGGTACGATGAAATAATCTTGTCCCTGTACTCGTCCAGATCGATTCTGAGATCATCAGGTTCGAATATATGTCCGTCCTCCCAGACCGACTTAATGCTCAGACCAATCTCCATCGGCTTGAGGCCTAGCATTTTAAGAGCAGCTGCTACGTCATGTGTTATTTCTTCACCTTCCTCCACTACCTTACTGTCTTTGACAACACATATTTCACCGTCTTCTATAGATGTTTTTATCCCTGCATTTTGTAGCTTTCCTATTGCAGGTCCAGGATCTATTCCTGTTCCACCTGCCGGTACTGTTATATCGTTTGGTGCTATATCGCCTGCTTGTGCGGGAGCGGATGTTTTGTTTTCCTGTAGGTAAGAGTATAGCTTAAATGGGTTCATCTCAGTAAATATAAATGCTGCCTCGCCCACGAGCCTTTCCTTTAATCCCTCGAGGTCTTCTACATCTGATGAGTCTATAGCTCTCTTCATGAGAGTCTTTCTTGACATCCTTATTCTTGCCTTGTCGTGGAGGTCCTTTCTTATATCCTGTAGCTGGGGTCCTGGTATCTTGTACATGCTCGTAACCCCTATAACTGGGTACTCTTCAAAAAGTTCCTTGAGTTCCTCTACCTCCTTCTTTTTCCATTTTCTGATCATCATATCAGCCTCTCAGGCTTGGACATAGTGAGTTTTATGTAGACGGAGTCTATCTGCTGGGATCCCTTTGGAAGATTTGAACCTATCTTTTCAACAACCGCATCTGCATTTTCCTTGATCTCCTCCGACGACATATTTTCAGTACCGACGGGGAAGTGTAGTGTTTTGTCTTCTCTGATCTTTATCGTTATGGCATTCTGACTCTTCCCCAAAACTTTCTTGAGGTCTGCACCGGGTGGGAAAGGATTGGGCATCTTACCTCTTGGACCCAGGACAGGACCAAGCACCTGACCTATCTTTGGCATAAGGGGAGCCTCACCTAAGAAATAGTCGTTTTTATCTGCTATTTCCTTTGCCTTGTCCCTTTTTCCTTCAAGCTCCTCAAGGTCGTCCTTTGAGATAACGTTTACATCAAGCTTCTTGGCCTGGGTTATCTTTGCATCCGCTATAACACATACATTCCTTTTCTTGCCTCTTCCGTTGGGAAGTACAACATCAGTTGAAAATCTGTTTTCAGGATCCTTCAAATCAATGTCTCCAAGGTTAATTATGAGGTCCACTGTCTGGATGAAGTTCCTTTCTTCGCTGTTCTCCAGCATACTTTCTATCTTTTCAACTGCTTCCTTGTCCATCTATTTCACCTCCTACCGTCAGAACCAACGGTAGTAAACGGATGTCTGTTCAATTCTACTTTAATCTATTTAAATCTAATCCTCGCCTTCTCCTTCCTCTTCCTCCTCTTCCTCTGGTATGTAGTCCACTATTATTTCATATGGTATGTCCTCCGCCTCCATACGGCTTACCTTCTCCTTTCTTGAAAGCTTCTCTTCCTCTGCCAGTTCTTTTTCCTCTGCCTCCAACTGTTTCATTATCTCCTCTGCCTTCTTCCTGAACTCCTCTTCTCTTTCCTTCATTTCTTTCTGTAACTCCTCCCTCTTTTTCCTTATTTCTTCCTTCTCCTCCTCTGTAAGCTCCGTTTTCTCATTCTTTATCTCATCATCATACTTACCATTATCTATCTCCTCGAGAACCTCCTTTGGATCTTTGTCCTCAACCAATATTCCAGAGGATACACATGATGCAACCACCTGTTTTACTGCAGATTTGAGCTCCGTGCAGTTTAGGTCAGGCATCTTTGACTTTGCTATCTTTATACACTGTTCTATGAAGAGATCTGCTACCTTCTCCCTTTTTGGATGTGCAGAAAGCTTATCGACCTTGGCCTCCCTCTTTATCATAGCTGACGTTGGTGGTGTACCCACCTCTATCTCAAACTTCTTTGTTTCATCGTCGATCTTTACCGTGACCGGTATCTTCATCCCTTCAAAGTCCTGTGTCTTCTTGTTTATCTCTGATACAACTTCTCCTATATTAACTCCAAGCGGACCTAGTTGTGGGCCTAATGGAGGTCCTGCTGAAACATCGCCTGCATCAACTAAAGCATTTATTTCTGCCATTTTAATCACCGCTTTCCTGTATCTTTACGGAACCCACCCCAACGGTCACAGGTATTGGAACCGTCGCCTCGAGGAGTTCGAGGGTGACCTCGGAGTTTGCTTCATCAACTCTTGTTACCTTACCTTTTTCACCTTTAAAAGGCCCACCTATTACTTCGACTATGTCTCCTCTTTCGACCTCTATCTCTATCTCCCTTGACTCAAGGAAGTGGCTTATATCTTTGATATCGACGTCATCTGATATTATACCCTTGGCATGTCTTACATCTCTTACTACCTTCTTCACGTCCTTGCTGCTTCCTTCGATTATAACATAGCCTTCCAGTTCTCCGGGATGTACAAGTGCTCTTATATCATAACCACCTGCTCCTATCCTTTCCTTTATATCCTTCATTACAGTGGACTCCCTTCCTATGGTCGTTTTGAGTGTCAGTAAAGGCATATTATCACGTTCATCATACTAAAGCTCCGGGTAGGTGAAAGAGTAGGAATATTGCAAAACCTATGGCTCCTACAACCATTATCCCTATCGCAGTTATCTTCGAGGTCTGTAAAAACTCCTCCCTTGAAGGCTTTGTAGCTACCTTCAAGACCCTCCTATAACTTTTTAGTGTGGACTTTATAGACATATCCATCATTCCATTTCTTAATACAACCCAACCTTTAAAAAATTGTCTCATAGGTTAAGCAAAGATAAAAATAAATAGATAGGGGGTTGTCCTCCCGTTGCACCCCACAACCGGAAGGGACTATTCGACAAATTCGATTCCCAGAATCTTTTCTATCTCTCTCTGTTTTTCTTCACTGTAGGTCTTCTTTGGTCCATAGATCTGAGATGACTTTACACCAGTGACTATGAGCATGGTCCTGATTGCTTCTCCTAACTCCTCGACTATCTGTGAGCCCCAAATCACCTTTGCTTCGTCGTCCAGTTTTCTTGATACAGCTTCTACTATTTCCTGTGCTTCACTGATCGTGCTGTCTGGTCCTCCTGTTACATTTATGAGTGCTCCGTTTGCACCTTCTATGTCAACGTCGAGAAGAGGGTTTGTAAGAGCCTTTTCAACTGCCTCTAGTGATCTGTTTTCTGTGTCGGATTCTCCCATTCCTATCATCGCAAGACCACCGCTCTTCATAACTGCCTTTATGTCTGCGAAATCTAGGTTCACCAGTCCTGGCTTCGTTACAAGCTCTGCAATTCCCTTGACTGCGTTTACCAGAATTTCGTCTGCAACCTTGAAGGCCGTCGTGACTGAAACATCTGGAACTATCTCAAGTAGCTTATCATTTGGAATGCCTATCAGTGTGTCGACTTCGTTCTCCATCCTTTCGAGGCCTCTTCTGGCGTTTGCTCTCCTCTGCTTACCTTCCATTGTGAAAGGAAGAGTGACAATTCCAACGGTCAGAGCTCCGAGTTTCTGTGCTGTCTGGGCTACAACCGGTGCTGCACCCGTGCCTGTACCTCCACCGAGACCACATGTTATAAAGACCATATCGCTTCCTTCTAGTCTTTCCTTTATGTCCTGCATCGACTCTTCTGCGGCCTCTTCACCTATCTGCGGATCAGCTCCTGCACCCAGTCCTTGGGTTATCTCTCTTCCTATCAGTAGCTTTTCGTCTGCGTCGGTGTAAAGAAGGTCCTGTGCGTCTGTGTTTACAGCAATTGATTCTGCGCCCACAATCCCGACCTGTGTCATCCTTGAGATTGTATTGCCCCCTGCTCCACCTACTCCTGCTACCTTGATCTCAGCCTTTCTTGATTCGAGTATCTCTTTCAGATCCTCGTCGACCTCATGGTCCAGCTCTGGTTCATGTGGGGTCATCTGGTTGTTCTGACCTTGAATTTCCTTTGCTTCTGTCATATTTCTCACCTCCACATACACTATTTTACCTTTAAAACCACGTTTGAGCTAAAAATGATACATTTGATGTCAAACGAGTCAAATAAAGCCTCTGAGAGCGCCTCTTGGTTTTTAGAGACTACATACGGCTTTATACATGAAATAAGTGAATTAAAGGTATTTAAAGTTTTTGCACATCTCCGATCAGAGATCCGTTATGTTATATGTGACGCAACCACATGCTTCTTTTGGATCTTCAAAGGGAGTGCCTTCAACAAGTTCCATCAGCCTTCCGCCTGATTCAAGTTCAACAATCTCTTCCTCGGACATGTAGCATCCATTTTTGCGTGTAAACTCTGCACAGTTTTGTTCGAGCTCACTCTGTGGAAATCTCAGAGAGTGGAATGTAAGAATTATAAAAAAAACTACCCAGAATGCAACCACAGCCTTTTCTTTTCTACTCAGATTCTTTATCTTCTTTTTCAGGTTCATCTACATCTTCCTCCTCGAACACAGCCTCCTCCAAGTCTTTGATAGCAAGTACCTTTTTCCTGAGTTGATCAACTACATCATCGTTTATTCCCTCTGGTATCGTTACATTTGCCTCTTTGTCCTCTACCTCTACTTCCACCTCTTCGCCGAGGTAGTGTTGAACTACAGCCTTTACCTCCTCCTCAGGATCCTCGACCTTCTCCTTGACCTCTACCTCGTAGTCCAGAGTTCTTCCGGACAGGGGATGGTTCAGATCTACCCTTACACGGCCCGAGTTTACGGACAGTATTCTTCCAACCTGACCATCAAGGGTTACGCGCATCCCAGGATACGGGTTCATGTCCTGGTTTTTGAACTTGCTTTCAGAAAAAGTTTTTATGAGATCCCCGTCCCTTCCTCCAAATGCTTTTTCGGGTGGGACCTCTATCTTTCTTTTTTCACCTACCTCCATATCCCGCACGGCCTCCTCCAGTCCTCCTACTACCATTTCTCCGCCTATTAGTATCTTTATGGGCTCGTATTTTGCGTTTTCATTCACAGCTCCTTCTTCCTCAGCAACATCCTTCAAAGTTGTATCAAATAGCTCTCCTGATTCCTTTATCCTTCCGGTGTAGTCTATAACTACAACATCTCCATCCTCCATATTATCACACAAGAATACAGGTCCTAAACTTATAAAAGCTTATCCTAGTCCTTGAGAACTATCGCGGGTTTACCAGGCCTTGCCTTGGCTGCCTTGTCCTCCTGGCTTTCCTCCTCTCTTTCTATGACCACCTTGGCTCCAAACGTCTCTTCGAACCGGCCCTTCATTTCTTCCAGTGCTTGGAGTTCTTCATCGACGTCCATCAGCTCCTCTATTTGGTGCTCTTCTTTGAGTTCCTGGAAGTAACGGGCTGCTACTTTACCCTGTCTCCGAAACATGTCCTTCTCCATGAGTTCCGAAAGATCCTTACCCTCCTCAACTGCAGTTCTCATCTTCCATTTCCACTCTGCCGAGACCACTATCCTTATCTGTTCCAGTCTGTCCATGCCGGTTATATCCTTGATTTCTCTGATGTCATCTTCTACCATATCTCCAAGTTCCACTTCCTTCTCCGCGACTCTGTCTATGGCATCACTGTCCGAGCGGGGCCACTCTGCAACTGATACAAAACCTTCGCCGCCTATTTTCTCCCAGAGTTCTTCACATAGATGGGGTGCAAACGGAGCAAGTATTCTTATCCATATTCCGATCACTTCTTCCAGTACCTTGCGGTTAGGGCTGTCTTTTTTGTTTATATATTTCTTGATATCGTTGAATGCTCCGTAAAAGGAGTGGTTAACCGCTTCCATGAGCTCCAGCCTTTCCATGGCATCCTCCGTTTTCTTAATATGTCTGTGCATCTTGGAAACTATCCAGCGGTCAAACACGTCTTCTTTGCCCTCTGGTGCTTCCTTGACCATGTCCACGTACCTTACCATCTTCTGGAACCGGGATGAAACGTTCTCTATGGTTCTGTCGACCTCCTTCTTCCCGAACTTTATATCGTCCCATGGACTGGATTTAGCGTACATCCCAATCCTCATGGCATCCACCACCCCTCCCTTTGCAATCTCTTTCATACTGTATCCGTTGCCCTTGGAGGCCGACACCTTGTTTCCATTCTCATCCAGTACCATACCGTGGATTGTAATACCCCTTGGCCACCTGTCTTCATCAAACAGTGCTGCGTGGTGGAATATCATAAACGAAAGGTGGTTGGAAAGATGTTCTGTTCCTGCTATCCGCATATCTATTGGATACCAGTAGAGAAACTCCTCACGCATTTCCCCCAGAACATCCTCTTCCATTTTACATTTTTTTGGATCTCCCTTGCCCCAGAACACGTAGTCGAACACGGAGCTGTCAAGATCCTCTGCTTCTATTTTTTTCTGGTTTATGGTCTTAGCTATAGTATAGTATGCCATGTAGACCGTCGAGTCTGATAGAGGTTCGACCATCCAGTTTTTGTCAAATGGTAGTTCTGTGCCCAGTGTCTTTTTCCGTGCGCATGGCTTGTCGCCCATCCATTCATCAAGATAGTAGTTCAGCTCCTTGCGGTACTTGTCTGGTATTACAGTGGCCCGGTTCAGTAGATCAAGTGAAATGTCCTTCCACTCGCGGTCAGAGTATCTGAGGAACCACTGGTCGTCCACAAGCTTTACTACTCCCATTGCGCCGCACTTACAGACAATTGGTTTGTTGGTATCGTAGTATATCTCGGCCAAATCTCTCGCCAACATATCCTCCTTTACCTTGTCCTTGATCTCGTCGATCTTCTTTCCAGGGTAACCGGTGTTTTCACTCAGGGTACCCTTGTGGAACTCCTTGCGGTATACCTCTTTGGTGGCCTCTTCAAGCCTTTCTTCATTCATATCCTCTATCCCCATTTCATCAGCGATTTCTACCGCAGGATACTTCCCGTATCCTTCGAGATCTATGAGGCTTATGTAGTCGAAGTCCAGATCCTTTGTGTCTATGTTGTACTTCTTTAGAACATCCTCCCTCTTCTTAAGCTCCTTTATGGCGATGTGGTCGTATGGTGCATGGGCAGGAACTGACATTACAACTCCAGTAGCAGAATCGCCCTTGACAAAATCGGCAGGCAGTATTATAATATCCTTTTCTGTAACTGGATTCTTGCAGTATTTGCCTATTATGTCCTCTACGGAGAACTCCTCTACAAGTGACACGTCCTCTCTCTGGTATCCCATCTTCTCGTATGCCTCCTGACTTAGGAGCCATCTTTCGTTGCCTACGTCGGCAACCACGTAGTCCAGCCCCGGATTGAGGAACATATTTGTAACTCCGTATATAGTCTCTGGTCTAAGCGTGGCAGCGGGGAGCAAGATTTCCTCTCCGTCTTCCTCGACCATGAACTTGTATGCAACATATTCCTCTGCCTCTGCGCCCTGTGACTCGTCCTCAACGTCGTTGTCTCCCAGAGGCATCTCCTGCTCGGGACACCAGATAACAGGATACTCCTTCTGTTGGACGTATCCGAGTTTCCTTAAACGGGAGTACTGCCACTGTATGAACTTCTTGTAGGTGTCGTCGATGGTCATGAACTCTCGGCGCCAGTCTATCGAGCAGCCTACCGTTTTCAGACAGTTCTTGTAGCTCAGATCTGATTCGGTGGCGAAGAAACGTACGTATCTGTATGGATCCTTCAACTTTTTGACCTCCCTCTCGGGAACACCCGCTTCCTTGAGTTTATCTATTGTATCTCTGTCCCCTTTCCTGATTTTTTCGGCCTTGATCATGGCAGGGTTTCCTGTGCAGTGCCATCCCATTGGGTATAGGACATTGAAACCTTTCATCCTTTTGTAGCGGGCTATTGCATCGTCGAAGAGGTATGCTCTGGCATGGCCGTGGTGAGTTGGTCCTGATGGATAGGGATATGCGTGTGCAAGAAAGAACTTTTCTCTGTCCTTGTCGGCATCGGCCTCAAATATACCTGCTTCATCCCATCTTTTCTGCCATTTCTTTTCTATGTCCTTGAACTTTTCAGAATCCATGGTATCCGACCCTTTACAGTTGTAGTTTAAAATTAAAAAGAATTAAAGAAATAATGTTTGGTTGGTTTCTAAACCAGTAACACAAGTAGAAGCAGGACCATGCCTGACGAGAGACACAGGACCTCTTCCTTGCCAAACTTTCTGTCCTTTTCCATACTACCGTCCATAGGTATTGTAAGTGGTATTTATAAAGCTTTATCGTTATCCGGAAGTAAATATATAAGTTAACCCGGTAAACTTTAGTCCTGTGGGCGCGTAGCTCAGTCTGGACAGAGCACTGGCCTTCTAAGCCAGGAGTCGTGGGTTCAAATCCCACCGCGTCCGCCATCAGAACAAAACCTTTAAATTTATAAGAAACAAACTGTAGCCTGGGGAATATGTCGAGGGTATTGTCGGTAGCTTCTGGAAAGGGAGGAGTTGGAAAGACCACAGTTGTTTCCAATCTAGGTGCTATATTAACAGAGGCAGGAAAGAATGTTACACTTGTAGACGGTAACCTCACGACACCAAACCTATCATTGCACCTTGGAATACCACTTTATCCTGTTACACTACACGATGTTCTTAAGAACAATGCAATAATGCCCGAGGCTATGTACGTCCATCCGTCGGGCGTTAAGGTCGTTCCTTCCGGATTAGGAATAGGTGATATGGAGGGCACCGACTCGAGATATCTTCCAGTTGCCATACAGGAGCTTTTTGGAGAAACAGAGATGGTTCTCTTGGATACTCCAGCAGGGCTTGGTCAGGAAACTATATCAAACCTTGAAGCCTCCGACGAGCTTATACTTGTCACACAACCAAACATGCCCTCACTTACTGATGTACTGAAGACAAAGAACCTTGCAGAGGACATGGGAGTAGATGTTATAGGCGCCGTGATAAATCACCACACCGGTTCAAGGGAGGAGCTCAACGAAGAGGAGGTAAGCGAGATGCTTGATGGAATTCCTGTTTTGAGTAAGATACCGTATGATAAGAAGGTACCTGAAGCAGTTGCAATGAAAAAACCCGTTGTTCACCACGATCCACATACCCCAGCAAGCCACGCACTAAGAGAACTAGCTTCCAAGGTAACGTCAGAAGACCTGAACATAGAGTACAAAAGGGGCGGAATTCTAAGTAGGCTGTCCAGGATCTTTAGATCTTAGAGTATGGAACTATCTGCACTTTCCATCACTTTTTCTATATCCAGTTCCAACGAAACAACAGGCTTTTCAAGACTCCAGTTTTCAAGCACCTCGGGGTTGATCTCCCCGATTGAACCTATCTCTTTATCTCCATGTAGAACATAAGCACCTCTGGAATCCATGAACCTACCGCCCTCTGCCTCCTTCAAAATATAATCTATCCCCAGCGATTCTAACAGAAAGTCGAGGATAGATGCGATATCCGTATAGTTTACCTTTCTACCTGTTATGGCAGCTGACATCCTTTTGGCATTGTCTGCTCCATTTTCAGTTGTTATAACCACGTCACCAACTTCAAATATTCTTTGGGGATACGACCTGTGTTTATTTTGTCTGAAAACTTCAAGGATGCCTGGTAGGAGTTTCCTTCTGCATATGCAGTGTTTTTCAGAGAGGGGGTTTTCTGTTTCAACTACATCCATTTCATCCTCCTCCATCATTGTGAACTGTCTTTCTTTGTTAGTGAGGACGGTGTTGATTACTTCCTGGAATCCAAAGCCCATCATAATATCCCTCAACCTATCCGCGAACTCCTCTGGTTCATCAGAGCTGCCTATGCCGGGCACATCCGGTATTTTGGGTTCGAAGTTTTCGTATCCATATCCTATAGCAACGTCTTCTACTACATCCATTGGATGCATTACGTCCACGCGGTAACATGGTATAACGGCAGTGCCCTCCGAGTAGTCCAGACCCATCCTATTCAGGCTTTCACGCACTTCTGTATCGCTCAGATCCAGGTTCAGAAGCCTGTTTATGTATTCCCTGTCGACTTCAATCCGATCCGGGGACATCTCCGGCTTTACGTTTCCATCTACTGTGACGGTCTCTATAGTTCCTCCCCTTTCTGCAAGTAAACTTGTTATGAGGTTCAGGGCCTGGTCCACTGCAGTCTGGTCGGTTCCTGTTACATCTATGAATAGATCCTCGGTTTCCTCGGTGACCTCTGTCGCGACTCCGTTTATCACAGGAGGAAAGCTCAGAACCATACCTTCCGAGTCGGTTATCACAGGCCACCTTTTCTTTCCCTATAGTATTTTTGCATACTCTCCCTTTGGATGCTTTTCTTTTATCTGGAGTAGGTTTACCTTGTCCTTGAAACCCAGGGGCGTGAACTCAATTTCCTCTGGCTCCACTGCCTTGTATGTAAAGGGACCTTCTACGCCTCCCAGGTCGTGGATACCTATTGCAACCTTCCTCCTCTTTCTTCCGAGGGTTGTATGTATCTTTTCTTGAGCTTGCATGAGTGATCTTAGTATGTCTTCGTCTACATCCACTCCCCTCACAACTCCTGCGGATATAAAAGGCCTTACGTCTTCTACAGAACCGTCTACCTTCACCTCCAGCTCTCCCTCGGTTGTACCATATTCCACAACTCCTTCGCCTTCGCCAAGGAACTGCTTTAAGCTCCTTGCGAACCCTTCTACGGAAAGCAGATCGGGTCTATTTGGAAATATTTCTACCTCCAGTTCATCATCTGTCACGTTTTCTACATCACATCCCATCATTGGCACTCTGTTCTCCAGTTCCTTGTCTGAAACATTTCTGCCTATAAGCTCCTTCAGCTCCCTTCTGTCAAATGTTACAACGGCCATTTCTAAAACCCCGATTCTTTCATTAGTTTGAGATCGTTTTCAAAGTAAAAGTTCCTTATATCATCTATGCCCAGGCTCAACATCACAGGTCTTTCGAGACTTAGTCCCCATGCTAGGACCGGTACTTCTATTCCAAGTGGTTCTGTAACTTCGGACCTGAATATTCCAGATCCACCCATCTCAAGCCACTCGTCCTTTTCCTCAAAGTATACCTCCGGCTCCACAGACATTTCGGTATAAGGAAAGTATCCAGGCCTGAACCTTACCTTGTCAAACCCAAGCTTCCTGTAGAACTCTCTGAGATATCCGAGCAGGTTGTCAAAACTCATTGATTCGTCGGCAACTATTCCCTCTACCTGGACGAACTCAGGCAGATGCGAGTAATCCAGAGTCTCGTTTCGGAATACCTTATCCACCGTGAATATCTTTGCAGGAGGTTCTATTTCGGCGAGGCTCTTGACGCTCACAGAAGTTGTATGCGTCCTTAAAACTGCTTTGTTTGCTTCATCCCTCTTCCATTTGTATCCCCATCCCCTGGACTGCCCAACTCCCTTTTCATGGGCTTCCTTTACCCCTTCGACTATTTCTTCTTCGGGTAGGTCAGTTTTACTGGGGTTCTTGAGGTAGAATGTGTCCTGCATGTCCCTGGCTGGGTG
>PUKU01000084.1 GCA_003550625.1 Candidatus Aenigmatarchaeota archaeon | reverse complement strand
CCCGCCACAAAACTTGAAACTGAGGCCAGGTATGGCATAGATACATCAATAAGTAGTTGTTTTCTATGACCTTAAAGCTTTTACTCGCTGAACCTTGCAACCGTCTCAGGAACGCGGTTATGAACTACTCAGGCTACTCCGGAACCAACCTCTAGATCTTTCTCGGGCTCGAGTAAGACAGGCTCCTTGTTGTTTACTACTGCAGCAAGAACCATGCATTCGCTCTTAACTCCCATAAGTTCCGATGGCTCGAGATTGACCAACACAGGAACCTTCCTCCCTTCAAGTTCTTCTACGCTGTAGTGCTTCTTGAGACCGGCAACGGACTGCTTCATACCGTCGCCCACGTCTATCTTCATTCTGTAGAGGTTGTCGGCGCCCTCGATCTCATCGACGTCCTTGATCTCACCGATCCTGATGTCCAGTTTTTTGAACTCGTCAAAACTAATCATATTCTCCTCACCTCCGATTTCTTTTTCTTCTGCTTTTTCATCATTAAAATCTGATACTTCATCCCTGTCTATCTTTTTAAAGAGGGGTTCTAGGTCATTTATATTCTGTCCACCGAGACCCAGTTTCTTTGCCCTATTCCAGTCCTCCGTGTGTATATCTGTATCCTGACCAAGATAGTTCCATATCCTTTCCGCCGTTTCAGGCATGAAAGGCTCAGACACTATCGCCAGAGACTTGACTATGTTGGCGCACAGGTAAAGTGTTCTTTCGCAGTCTTCTTTGTCATCCTTGGCTGACTCCCATGGTTTTCTGTCCTGGAAGTACCGGTTTCCAATGGAGGAGATCTCCATTACCTTTTTCAAGGCTCTGTGAAGGTTAAAGGTCTCTTCCATCTCCATTTCTATCTCCTCTATCTTTCCGGCTACTCTGTCAAAAATCTCCCTGTTCTCTGATCCTAGTTCAGAAACGTCCGGGATTTCTCCAAAGTTTTTCTCTGTGAACTTCAGTGTCCTGTTAACGAAGTTGCCTAAATTGTCCGCGAGTTCCGAGTTCAGTTTCTCCACGACTATGGACTCGGAAAAATCGCCGTCCTCCAGTGTAGGAATAGAGGTAAGTAGAGCGTATCTTGTGGGATCAACACCGAACTTTTCAACCTCTTTATCCGGTCGGATTACATTACCAAGACTCTTGGACATCTTTCTCCCACCGACGGTAAAGAACCCATGTATGAGTATCATCTCAGGAGTCTCTATGCCTGCTGAGAGGAGTATCGATGGCCATATGAGTGCATGGAACTTGTGTATATCCTTACCTATAAGATGTATGTCCGCCGGCCAGTATCTATTAAACTTTTCTTTGTCTGTACTGTATCCTATCCCAGAAAGGTAGTTCGTAAGTGCATCACACCAGACATACATTACCTGTGAGTCATCACCTGGAACAGGTATCCCCCAAGGAAGCGTCTCCCTTTCCCTTGAAAAGCTCACATCCTCGGGTCCCTGTTCAATCATCTCAAGAACCTCGTTCCTTCTGGTCTCTGGGTAAACCTCCATCTCTCCACTTTCTATAAGCTCTTTGACCTGATCGGCGTACTTTGAAAGTCTGAAAAAATAGTTTTCCTCGCTGACAAGCTCCGGCTCCCTGTCGTGGTCTGGACATTTTCCATCCACAAGATCCCTCTCCTTTACAAAGCTTTCACAGCCCGAACAGTAGAGACCTTCGTATTCCTTCTTGTATATATCTCCGTTCTCATCGAGTTTTTTCCATATATCTTTAACAGTGGTGTAATGCACCTTTTCGTCAGAAGTTCTGATAAAGTTGTCTATGGAAAGATCCAGTATATCCGCCAGTTCCTCGAACTTTGGGGCCATTTCATCTACAAACTCCCTTGGATCCATACCTTTCTCTCTGGCAGTTTCGTAGTTCTTCTTGCCATGTTCATCGGTGCCTGTAAGATAGAACGTATCAACTCCTCTGAGCCTATGATATCTGGCGATAGCATCGGCAATTATCTTCTCAAAGGCATGACCGATGTGAGGCGGACCGTTTATGTAGTCTATTGCAGTAGTTATGTAAAACTTGTCTTTGTCCTTCATAACCCTAAAGAATAAGCTCTGTATATTTATAAAATTCTAACATGATGGACCGACGGACCTAAACCTCCTTGTCCTTGCCGCCCTTCCTAAGTCGCCTGTAGATTACATAGGTAAGAACAATCAGAAAAAGTATAACCAAAAATGCCACTATTCCCTGAAACAGCAAACCAAAAAACTCGAGGTCGATAAACTCTTCAGCTGGCATATATACACCTGCTAGACAATGAAACTTCTAGTTTTTAATACTTTATGTGACAGCTGCGGTAAAAGCTTTAAATTCTTTGCAGAAGAATCCTAAGGTGATAAAGTGTCCAACGAAAACATAGACGAGGTAAAGAAGAACATTTACTCGGCCTTTTCAAACACCGCATCCTCCATGGGCTACGACGAAGTACATGGAAGAACCATAGCGGCCCTGATACTCAACGGAGGAGAGATGTCCCTACAGGAACTCTCGAAAGAGACTGGCTACAGCTCATCTTCTATTTCACTGTCCCTGGATCTGCTTGAGATACTTGGGAT
>PUKU01000034.1 GCA_003550625.1 Candidatus Aenigmatarchaeota archaeon | reverse complement strand
CTTTCTCGCCTTCCATCTCATCCAGATCATTGTGTTCAACCGCCTTGTATATGGAGTAGACCTCCTCGTACTGCTCAACGTACTTCTCATCCAAAAGATCTCTCTGGACAAGTTTATCCCTTGCTACTTCAGCAAGCTGCTTGGGAGCCGGAACCTCCTCGCCCATATAGACTATAACTGCCTGGAGTGAGTTGGTCATCGCATGGTAAACATCCTTTGCGACTATCAGAACCTTCATCCGTTGGGCTCTGTTGATCCTCTTTGGAACCTTGGACATCCTCTTCTGGGCAGACTTTCTGGTAGCAGGAAACCTCCCCATCTTATACAGTCTCTGAATAGGACCGAAGAAACCATCATCATACAGTGCAACTGCATCCTGCGTCCAAGAGTGTGCCACAGGACTTCCTCTCCTCATCATATCCCAGTACTCTGTTATCGTCCAGGGCGGCTGTACATGGAGTATATGGTTACCTGACTTGGTTTTTCCGCAACCCTTGGCTATTTCTCTGAGATCTTCTTCTATCTTCTTTTTCTTTTTACCGTCCATATCATCTCTGGTATCATCTATAAAAACAGTTATATCCAGATCTGACTCCGAGGAGAACTCATCCCTTGTAACAGATCCAGTACCTATTATAGCGTTTATATATTCCCCGTGCTTCTCCATAGCTTCCTTTTTGAACTTCTCAGCAGCATCCATCCTCCTTTGCTTCTGAAAGTCCTTTATTTTCCTCTTTGTTGACCTATAATCCCTTGTTTTCCCAGCAAAACTTTTATCTGGCTTCAAACCATTTTCAGGACGTTCAGAATTGTTTTCGGAAGTCATGATTTACACCATTAACCACTTAATAGTTACAACTCATACTATATAAAAGTTTTCCATCACTGGTGCTCTTCCTTTTTCCATCCATCTCCACGCATCCTGGGTTCCTTTTCTACAGCATGCTTTCCTAGGAATGTGTCTTCGAGTTCGGGTGACTCTATGAGACCCTTGAGTGGTTCAAAGGTTTTGCTCATGATCACCGCTTGATCTCTTTTGAACTCCTTATCATCGTAGCCGTAGAACCAGTCGGGGAGTTCACTCGGCGAAACTTCATCTTCGAGAAACATTGCCATCTCCTTTGCACGGGATATAGACTCCTTCCATATTTTATCACCCTCGCCTGTTTGCTGTCCGCCGCCCCTTTCAAATGTTATATATCCACTTTCGAATCCTCTTATCTTCAGCTCCCACAGCATCTCATATAGCTCTATCTCCCCCTTCTGGAGTGGAAAATGTTCGTGCCCCGGAGAAGGTCTACTTGAAATATGTACCAGGTAAGTTTCCCTCCCCAGTCCATCCGGAGACTTCCTGAGGATTTCCTTTACGTTTATTCCCTGTGTGGCTATATGTTCAAAATCAAAACAGAGCTTTATGTTTGGATGGTCTATAGCTTTTATCACATTATATATCCTCGTGGGATCCACAAGCCTGTAGTATCCAAGAAACTCATTTTCCCTGGCATCGGGCGTCTCAAGTGTAACAACGACCCCAGAGTTTTCCAGAGCCTGCTTCCAGTTTTTTACGTGTCCCTGTATGTACCTACCTGCAACAGCATCGACCAGAAGATCCATATCCTTACTCTCCTCCAGATCTTTGGGGCTTCTGTTGCCACATATCTTTCTCCATATTGGATGTCCTTTTTCGTACATCCACCAACCAATTAGCTGATACGTTCTGAACTCATTGAAAATACGTTCGAGATCTACCTGTCCCTCGTTTATCATATTTTCAAAGGCCTTTCTAGAAACATCAAGCTTGAAGTCATCGTCCATCTCTCTAAAACGCTTGATTATGAGCTCACGGTTCGACATATACCTTTCCTTGAGCTCTTCCTTTGCATTTTGTCTACTGACATCGACCTCATCTGGATCACGTCCCAGCCTTTTAGCTTGATTCTGTAGATCCTCTTTTTTTGCTCTGTAATACTCATCGACCTCTTTGTCGGATATTAGTTTATCGAGATAACCGCTGTCTCCTGATATAGCCTCGGATATCCACCAGTCATTTGGAATACCTGCCTTTTTTCTCAGATCCCTGACAAGCCAGTCAAATGTCTCTGAATCGGAGTGTCTCTTCATAAGTCTTTCCTCGACAAACTTGCTTATAGGCTCTCCGTCGGGGTGGACCATTACCTCATACATTATTCCTCTCATTCTACCTAGTTCGGGGCTGGGGAAGTTGGAAGTGTGGACATTTATGTAGTCGGCGCCGATCTCCTTGGCCTTCGCTATGAAGCCTTTCATATACTCATCGACTCTTCTGTAACTTTTTTTCTCGGCCATAGCAAGTCTCAGATCAAGTGATGCATGTATGTTAACTTTCACATCCTCCTGCTCGTGGAATATCTTTATCTCCTCCACTGCATGTTCCGTGAGAGATTCGGGGTGGTTAAGGGTTATCTCCATAGATGAAACTCCTTTCTGGGCCACAGAAGAAACTGTCTCGAGAATCCTCTCACCTGCAACCTCCGGCCAGGAACTGGCCTGTACCGTATAGCCTTCGGGCTCCAGCTTTCTCTCATCGGTCGAGATACCAAAAAAACTCTTTACCGT
>PUKU01000066.1 GCA_003550625.1 Candidatus Aenigmatarchaeota archaeon | reverse complement strand
GCCCACTTGCGATTAGACACACACACCGCAGCAAGCTGTTCATCGGTAGTTCCGGTTTCATACTTGTAGCGCTGTGTGGCAAGTGCAGCCACACCTGAGTAATGTTGGCCAAAAGGAACCTCCCATTCATTAGATACGCCTGCCGTCGAGAATAGATCGATACCTTGCTGAGAAGACGATATTCCGGTAGCCAGTTTTTCTGAATGAAGGCATAAAATAAATTCTGCAGATCCGGTTTCGATCAACCCGGCAGCGATCTTTAACATAGTAGAACTGCTAGACCCGCCTGAAAAGACCTGAACATTGCTTTTTACAGAACCGGTCAGGCCAAGTTCCTCAACCATCCTGCCGGTTAACATTTCACTGTTATATTGTGCATTGTAAACCGTGCCCGTAGGGATAATCATATCTAAATTTTCTGGCTTAATCCCGGAATCTTTGATGGCCATAAATGCTGATTCAACTGCGGAAACAATACAAGCCCGATCAGGGTACTTGCCGGAAGGAACTTCCCCAATACCGATAATTGCCGCTTTTCCTTTGAGGCTCAATTTTTTACCTCCTTTGCAATAATTTATTTATTCTAAAGAAACCTTTTCAATCTCAGCCAACTCTTCAGCAATTTTCTTACAATCCTTTATTACTTTCCGCGCTTCAGCATAAATGGTCATTCTTTCAGCCTGCATTGAACCTTCTCCATGCAAAACAATTGTTTCAAATTCTGAGCTGGTAAGTCGGCGGATCAAATCAAACATTCTCAACCTCTGTTCGGTAGGAATACCGGCCTTACCAACCAGGTATTTTTTGATATCCTCTTTTAGATCGGGATGTGAATAATCCTTATAGGTCGGTGCAGTAACCAGTAATCCTCCCGCCAGATCCTGAATAATTTTTACGGCATTATGATAGTTTTCAGCAAAATGATATTTTGCGATATTAGTTGTCATTGGATTCGGCACAGCAATGCCCCCATAAGTGATCGGCTCCTGGCAGGCCGAACG
The DNA here is from genome assembly GCA_003550625.1 of Candidatus Aenigmatarchaeota archaeon. GTDB lineage: Archaea > Aenigmatarchaeota > Aenigmatarchaeia > PWEA01 > PWEA01 > PWEA01. The sequence continues at coordinate 1,606 of PUKU01000066.1, read as the reverse complement.
AGCCAGAGCTTTTAATGTTTCTAAGTAGATCACCAGGTCGGTAATCTTTTCCCGCACATGAGGAACCTTTGCAACACCATTGTATTCGGCTATCGCCTGAGCAACCCCGACAAGCTGTTCTGTAAGAGGTATCCGGTAAGCGCTGCCGGTACGGCGGTGCATTAAGGCAAAATTATAAACCATCGTCGCAGCATGCTGCCATTCGCCACAGAGAAAGACACGGTCCCAGGGAACAAATACATCATCAAAGATGATCAGTGAATCGGTTATTACACGAACCGGCCGTTCCATCGGGAATTCAAGTGAACTGATCTTGGTTTTCACCGGACGCGCAATCTGCTTAATTCCTTTAGCGTTAGCCTGGATAGCAAACGCAACTGCATAGTCTGCGTCCTTTTCTGTCATCGCCCTGGAAGGAATCACAAAAAATTCATTGCAATAAGCTGCCCCTGAAATATGTGCTTTAGCCCCTCTAACAACTATCCCTTTTTCATTTTTATCAACAATCCGCACATAAGTATCAGGGTGTTCCTGTTCGGGGTCAGATGGACGAAGCACTCGATCACCTTTAACGCAGGTTACCGCCGCAACAACGGCCAGATCTTCTTTCTTTAAGTAGTTACGGTAGTTTTCAATACGATCAATATAGTTCTGATCACCCATGGTGTGAGCTGTAATGCTGATTGCATTTAAAGCATCTGCCCCGATATCATGAGCAAGGGGAATATAACCATCTCCCTGACGGGTCCCTTCAATTATTAGCTCAAGCATTTTTAAAAGCTCTTCTCTATCTTTAGGTACGTGGAAAAACCTGCTAATATCTTCTCCCAAAGCTTCATCGTAGACAACAGCCAGATCTTTATACTTGGAGTCATGAGCCATATGATAATCAACTGCCATACTATCCACACAGACTCCTAATTCATGATGCTTGGCCACATCTTCAATTTTTTCACCCTTATAATAGAGCAATCTGCCATCATTCAAACTGGCTTTGTATTGTTCCGGACTCATTAATCCCATTTATATCTTTCCTCCGTTTTCAATATTCATGATTGATTAAATTTACCAGCTCCAGGTTAATCCAGAAACCAGTAATACCTTTAACTACCAATGACCCGGTAAAGTAGGCAGGCCGCGATGATAAAACGGCATAACCTTTTCTTCTAAATCTGAACCCATGATACTGTCTACACAGAGGACTGCAGAGAGTGAAGCGCCTTCTACCCCACCACTCCAGTTTCGCTCACCATACTGATCTCCGACAAAGAAAAGACCTTCGATCCAGGGACATTTAACATCGGGTCTGTCTTCACCGACCGGGCGCCAATGCCCGTAAGCTTCATCAGAAGGTGTCCAAAGCATAAACTCACAGTATTCATCCCATTTTGGGAAGGATTGGCGAGCCCAGTTGTCACACCAGTCAGTCAGTCTGGTCACCGCCGCTGGGTCTCTCATTTCAATATCAGTTAGGGCTGTCGAAAATTCAAAGCTGGTCTTGCCTTCCGGGGTGCGTCCTTTAACGCCCATTCCGGGGCGGGCTTCGCTGTCTTTAGCCCAGGATGCCAGGCTGCAAATAGTCATATCGACCCAATCGCCTATATAT